>DAOTUG010000221.1:0-8335 GCA_034437335.1 Anaerolineaceae bacterium | reverse complement strand
GGGCAATCGCAAAGTTAATTTGGCGACACCATTTTCATTGGGAAATCTCAAAAATGCAGCAAATTTCTCTTGTTATCACCCATTTTTTATGTGTCATTCGTTCACTTTCTGACCCCATCCTCGTTCCTTCCCCTGAAATCAGGGGAAGGATGCCTGCAAACGAAGTGATGCAGGCAGGATAGGGTTTCCCATAAAAAAGCATTTTCCTTATCGGGATATCCGCAGCCACAAGATACAGGACTTTGCGATTGCCCTGCATAAGTCCCAGATGAGGTGTTTCTTTTCCCCAAACCCCGCAGGGCAATTGCATAGGGACTCATCAAGCTGTTTGTCCAATGACTGACGCCATCCTCGTTCCTTCCCCTGAAATCAGGGGGCGCATGCCTGCGGCAGATGGCAGCCCAACACTTGTTGGGCTTGAGCAGATGCCTGCAAGCGCGGCGAGCACGGGCCTCCAGGCCCTTTGCACTGCGCTGATGGGGCCTGATCCCCCTCAGCTTGTGATGCCCCTCAGCTTGCGGCAGGATGGGGTTTTTATTGAAGAGGAAGAGAAGTTATTGGAAAACCCACAACCACTATCGAGTTTTGCGATTGCAAACTCATCAAATGCAATTGCCCCCCACACCCCGCCTTGACAGGCCCTTCTCCAAAACCCATACTTAAACCAGGACCTGACTCAACAAGGCGACCATGAAATTTGACACCTATCGCATTGGCATCATGAAAGCCCCCATCGAGGAGACGGACCCCGCCTTTTCCAGCCTGGTGGACACAGCCGCCTCGAAGGTGGAGGACTATTTCAAGGAACACCTGCCCGAAATTGATATCGAGGTGTTCGAGGTCAGCAAGTTCAGCCTCTTCCCTTCCGCCGGCGCCTATTCCGCCCTGGACTTCCTCGAGATCGGCCTGCGGGAAAACGTCCTGCGCGATTTTCATTTCCTGATCATCATCACCGAAGTCAACCTGATTCCCCAGAACATGCCCTATACCCTGGGCCTGCCCAGCCAGATCACCAACACCGGGGTCCTCACCACCCGCCGCCTGGACCAGCAGAGTGAATCAGACCCCACCTCCCCCCTGGTGGCCAGGCGCCTGGCCGCCCTGATCCTCCACACTCTCGGCCATATCTTCAACCTGAACCACGTGGATGATCCCAAGAATATCATGTACAACCTCAAAGAGGTGGAAGACCTGGATCAGATGGAACACCTCACCGAGGCCCAGATCGAGAAGATCAAGAAGATCCTCCCCGAAGAAGCCCGCAACCGTCGGGCCGAAAAGAAGGATTGGCAATTCATCCTGCAGGAAATCTTCGAAAACCGGGCCAGCATCCTGCGCTCTGTGGTCAAGGCCAACCCCTTCAAGCTCCTGGGGCAGATGCCGACCATGATCACGACCGGGCTGTCGGTGACCATCGTGCTCTTCTTCAGCGCAGAGTTCTGGGATATTGCCGGGTCCATCGAGCTCTACCAGCTGATCACCTTTGCCATCATCGCCGTCATCCTGGCCGTCTCCCTCCTCTATCGGGCCTTTGCCTTTGGCCCGGTGGTCTCCAGGGACGAGGTTCTGACCGAATCCACCGTGGTCACGGAAACCGCCACCCTGATCGTGATCTCGATCACGGTGATGTTCACATTGTTCATCTTTTTCACGTTCTACTTCCTGGCCGCTCTGACGATCTTCCCCCGGAAATTGATGCGCACCTGGCCGACGGTGGATGAAATGCAAGGACTATTAAACTATGTCCGCCTGGGCCTCCTGATGGGGGCGATGGGCACCCTTTCCGGCTCCCTGGGCGGCCGGTCCGAGAGCAAGAACATCCTCCGCCAGGTGCTGTTCATTGACGAAGAGATCTGATCACCCCCCTCCGGCCCCTGTGACAGGCCAAAACCGCACAGGCGGCATTTCCAACCCGGCCCATCGCCCCAAATCATCACCTAACAGTTAGCCAACCCATCGCAACCCCACAGGGGGGTCTGAAAGAGTACCATGCATCCAAACACGCCCACGAAAATTGGAGGGATGCCAGAACTTTATGAGAAAAGCATGGAAGATTAATGCGCTGATGATAGGCAGCCTGCTGATCATTTTTCTTTTCTGGGGCCTGGTCGAGCCCTACACCATTGACACCCGAGCATTTGAAGTCGCCATCCCCCACCTCACCGCGTCCCTGGATGGCGCGCGGGCGGCCGTGATCAGCGATTTTCAGGTTGGGTTCTGGCTGGACAATGTGGCCACCATCCGGCGCATCATCGGGCGGATCATCGAGGAGGACCCTGATCTGGTCCTCATCCTGGGGGATTTCATCTATCACGGCGGCGAGGAAGCCCCCCAAAGGATTGCATTGGCGGCGGATCTGGTGCGGCCCCTGGCGGAAAACGGCCTGCCGGTTTATGCTGTGCTGGGGAATCACGATTATTCCGTGACCGGATACAACCCCGCCAAAATTGATGAGGAAAGGGCCCAAAACCTGACGGAGGCCCTCGAGGCAGCGGGGGTTGTCGTCCTCGAAAATGACAGCCGCCTGTTCCGGGATGAACTTCACATCGTGGGGATCGGCGCGCACATGATCCGCAACGACAACCCGCAGCAGGCCTTTGAAGGCGTACCGGAAGAGGCCCCGCGCCTGGTCCTGATGCACAACCCGACCAGCTTCGGCGAGGTCGGCCCAGGCCAGGCCCCTCTGGCCGTGGCCGGGCATACCCACGGCGGGCAACTGCGCCTCCCCTTCACGCCCCAATGGGCCATTGTGACCTTTTTTGTGGAGGAAGACGTCCACCTGGATGGCTGGATCAGCGATTACGGACAGCCCGGCAACCGGCTGTATGTCAACCGGGGCATCGGCATGAGCCTGCTCCCCCTGCGCTTCGCCGCCCCACCGGAGATCACTTATTTCACCCTCCTTTCGGAGGCCCAACCCTGAAGTATATTAAGGAAGATTGAATGTCTGACAATCAACCCTATCGCTACAACGGTGAAAAGACCTATGCAAAAAACATTCAGCAAATTGAGGACAGCCAGGAGCTTTCAGAAGAACGTTCCAAACTGGCCCTGATCCGGACCCTCCTGGCCAATGAACGGTCCTTCAGCGCCTGGATCCGGACGGGGATTTCCGCCGAGTTGGGCGGCCTGGGGGTGGCCAAGCTCCTGACTGACGTCTCGCCGGATTGGATCCCGCGGATCATCGGGGTCCTGTTTGTGGTCCTGGGGATCGGCTGCTATGCCTATGGTCTGTGGCGTTATCATAACCGGGCTCATTTGCTCAGCGACGACCCGGGCCGGGATCTGGGCGTGTGGGGGTTTTGGCTGGGCACCTTCATCTTCATCGTCAGCGCCATCCTGGCGGGGAGCCTGCTTTTCACCTGACCCCCGCAGCACCCGGAGACAAAAAAACGCCCTGCTGTCAGGGCGTTTGTCGTCTCAGGCGGAGAGGGAGGGATTCGAACCCTCGGTAGCCCCAAGGGCTACAACGGTTTTCGAGACCGCCCCAATCGTCCACTCTGGCACCTCTCCAGGGGCAGGCATCCATTATACTCGAATTTGCCCCCCGGCGTAAGCGCTGCCCGCAGGGGGCAGGGCATCCCGTCTGTCTAGAGGGTCAGGGTGTCTCCCTCTTCGGGGAAGACCACCGGCGGGACCTTCCCATGCTGGCGCAGCCTGGCCTCCAGGGCCGCGGCCGCCACAGGCTCCCCATGCACCAGGACAATCTGCCGCGCCGTCTCCCGGGCTGAAAGTGCGTAATCCACCAGCAGGCCCTGGCCAGCGTGGGCCGAGAAACCGTTAATCGTCTCCACCCGAGCCCGGCGGTGATAGTCGTCCCCAAAGATGCGGATATCGCGCTTGCCTTCGGCCAACCGCCGGCCCAGGGTGTGGGGCGCCATCCACGACACGATCAGGATCGTGTTGCGGGCATCGTCAAGATTGTTCTTGATATGGTGCAGGATCCGCCCGGTCTCCGCCATGCCTGAGGCGCTGATGATCACCATCGGGTCTTCCCGGTGGTTGAGGGCCTTGGATTCCTCCACCGAGCGGGTATAGGTCAGTTGGTCAAAATCCAGGGCCGGATGACGATATTTCGAGATGAAATCCCAGGTCTCCTGGTCAAAGCACTCCGGATGGCGGCGGTAGATGTCCGAAGCCGAGACGGCCAAAGGGCTGTCCACGAAGACGGGCGCCGCAGGCACGCGGCCGGAGGACATGAGCTCATTGAGGGCATAGACCAGGCCCTGGGTGCGGCCCACCGAAAAAGCGGGAATGATCACCTTGCCGTTGCGGTTGAGGGTCTCCCCCACCACCTGGCCAAATTCATCAAACGCTTCCTGGATGTCATCATGGGGGCGGTCGCCATAGGTGCATTCCATGAGGAGGAGATCCACGTCATAGTCCCCCGGCAGGACCGGGTCCCGCAGCAGGGGCATGTCCGGCCGCCCGATATCCCCGGAAAACCACAGGCGCACCCGACGCCCGTTTTCTTCCAGATCCAGCAAGACCGCGGCCGAGCCGAGAATATGCCCCGCTTCAAGGAAGCGCGCTGTCACACCTCTGACAGGTTCAAATTCCTGACCGTACCAGACCTGGCGGAAAAGGGGCAAGGTCCGGGCCGCGTCGGCGATGGTGTACAGGGGCTCCACCGGGGGCAGGCCTTTCTTTTTCCGACGCTTGTTGACATATTTCACATCCCACTCGTGAATGTGCCCCGAGTCCTTGAGCATGATGTCCGCCAGGTCCCGGGTGGCCGGGGTGGCAAAGATCGGGCCGTCAAAGCCGTTTTTCACGAGGTTGGGCAGGTTGCCGCTGTGGTCAATGTGGGCATGGGAGAGGATCACCGCATCCAACGCCCGGGGATCAAAGTCAAACTGCTGGTTGACTTCATAAAAATCCTTACGCCTGCCCTGGAACAGGCCGCACTCCAGCAGGAGCCGCTGGCCGTTGATCTCCAGCAGATGTTTGGATCCGGTTACGGTTTGGGCTGCGCCGTAGAATCTGAGTTTCACGAGGGACTGCCTCCATTGTTGAGGATGGATAGAATTTGCCGCCCAAAGCGGTCAAAACGATAAGGAACATCCTGCATCTCCCCTTGCAGGGCGCGCATATCGTGAGGGTCGGCCCAGGCGATGCGGTTGAGAACATCCCGGGGCATCACCACATCCGAGGGCACACCCAAATCCCGTCCGGTCAGCTTGCGCCATTCCCGCAGGGCATCAATCCGAACCAGAACGTCATCCGGCGGCCGCTTGGTGTGAGGGGGATACTCCGGCTGGGCCTGCCTGCCGGATCTGATCGCCCGGAGCAGGCCATCGCCATAGCGGCGGGCCAGTTTCCGGCTCAGGGAGGGCAGGTTGTTCAGGGCCTGGCGGTTCCCCGGTTGGGTCTCCGCAATCTCCAGGAGGGCCCGCTGGCTGATCACCTTGAAAGGGGGACGGTCCTGGGCTTCGGCCCGGGATTCCCGGAAGTCATACAGGGCCTTCAGGATGGCGGCCGACTCCGGACTCAGGTCCCGGGCGCCCCGGATGCGCCAAAAATCAGCTTCGCTGCTTTCGGTCGTGTCCTCGATATTTTGGGTCAACCGGCGAAAATCCTCCAGGGCCAGCTTCCAGCGGCCGGAATTTTCCAGCTCCTCCCGCAGGTGCCCCTGCAGCGGGATCAGGTAGTGGCTGTCCAGCCGGGCATAGTGCAGCATGTCCGGCTTGAGGGGCCGGCGGCCCCAGTTGGCCCGCTGATATTTCTTGTTCATCCGGATGTTGAAAAACTTCTCCAGCAGGGCGGCCAACCCGATAGCCGGGTAGCCCAGGGTCCGGGCGGCGATCATGGTGTCAAACAAATAATTGAAGCGGAAACCGTAATCCCGAAAAAGGCAAATCAGGTCATATTCCGCGGCGTGAAAAACTTTCAATATCTCCGGGGATGAAAAAATCGGCCCCAGGACAGAAAGATCCCGCAGTGCGATGGCATCCACCAGATAGTCCCTCTTGCGAGTGGAAAACTGGAGCAGGCAAACCTGCTCCTGATAGGCGTACAGGCTGTTGGATTCCGTGTCCACCGCCAAGATCTCTTCGGCGGCCAGTTCGGTTGCAATCTTCTCTAGTTTTTGTGGCTGGTCTACCCAGACCAGTTCGGTGTTCTCAATAGTTTTCTGCATACCCTGATTATAGCCCAAACTTTCCCCTGCCTGAACAGCCCAAAAAACCCAGGCCAAACCAGCAGAGTGCGCAGGATGACACTGCGCACTCTGTTCAATGGCGAAAAATTCCCGGAGGCATTTGGGGGCAACGCCGGTTTGGCTGCCAGCCCCATCACCCCTTCAGGGCGCCCCAACCTCCCACATCACACGCTTCCGGGATGCATCATGGTTTCTCCGGGAGTCCGGCTGGTGCAGATATCGGGATCACAAGAGGCTCCCGATTGTGGGACATGGGATAAAATGCATATCCGAATTCCCACTGCTCATCGGTCATTAAGATATAGTCATGGAAGACCATCTGATCCTGACTGTCATAGATCTCAAGGGTCACATTGACCGGCCCATTGCCGTGGTCCGAGAAATAGTGAACATAGATCTCATAATGGGATGCTCCCTCATAGGAGATCTGATAATAAATTTCAGGCCCCCACCCATCTATGTCGTCATGATCCAGATACCCGCCGGGAATGCCATCTTTGTTTGCAAAATAAGCGTGATTTCCAAAGGTGTCGTAGACGTGCAAGTCCACATCTGTATCATCTTTGTCCCAATAGATTTTCGCCCTGAATTGACTGCCAATGACCACGTCTGTTTCAGGGGTGATCCAATTCGTGTCATGATAGCGGGAGATCCGGAAACACCACTCCCCTTCCCAGGGCCAACTCTTCCCCGTTGCATCGGAAATCATCGGTGCGACCTCCAGCACCGTTTTTTCCAACCCGGTATGACCTAAGAAGGCCCACAGCCCATGCGCGGCAGCGGTGTGAAGAGAGAACACTCCCAATCCAACGCCCATCGCATGCTTAAACTGCTCGTAGGTCCAGCAACTCCGGGTATAACCCAATTCCTGGTCAATGCGCGGCGGGTTCTCAGATAATTTGAGATAGTGCCACGTAATCAGGGATCCGCCAATAATGATAGCAATCAGCGTGAGGGTGAAGCCCTCTCTAGATACAGTCTCCCGTGTCGGATAGCTTCCCTCGACCCATCCAACCCGGTTGTCTTCTGTAACCACCAGGGCCCGCGCCTCGTTTCCATCCGTCATGAAGATCACAGAGGCATTCTCAACAGGCACACCCGACTGTTCCTCCACCCGAACGGTGATATCGCCGTTTGCCGTGGGGTCATGGAAAACCACCTCGCCTGAGGAATCGGTGGCTTCCTTGAAAGTATGGTATCCATCCGGCAATAACCCATTCAGAGCAAGGGGCAGATAAATGCTGGGTTGTGTCCTGGTGTCAACCAGCTCCTCCACAACGGACTGCGCTTCTGCAGCTCGCATTGAAGGCTGCATCAGGAAGGCAAAGATGGCCAGAACACAAATTGTTCTACATATCCATTTATTCATTGTTACCTCTCTTAAGGATCAGAAGTTTCTCAACGGGATCATATTTTTCTGTGGTCGCTTCCCCTCTTTCCGTTCTAAGTTACAGGGCCGCCTCCTTTCAAGAGGAAGAATGATGTGAACAACCCGATCAGGGTCTACTCAGGGGATCGCATTGAAGAGCACGTCGTACAAACTGATCTCATTTTATATTAATCTTCACCCCCTGTCAATGAAAGGCCGCACAGGGACAGACCCCCCCAACCCCGTGCTATAATGGGATGCGCAGTTCCATTCCACCACACCAGAAAGCAAGGCAACCCGATGAAAACCGTCCTGCAGCGAGTGCAATTTGGCCAGGTCTCTGTGGCCGGGGAGACCGTCGCCGAGACCGGACCGGGCTTGGTGATCCTCCTGGGAATCGCCCCGAAGGACACCCCCGAAATCGCCACGAAGCTGGCCGAAAAGGTCGCCACCCTGCGCATCTTCGAAGATGCCGACGAAAAGATGAACCTGTCCCTCCTGGATACCGGCGGAGAGGCCCTGGTGGTCTCCCAGTTCACCCTCTATGCCGACACAAGCCGGGGGCGGCGTCCCTCCTTCACCGGCGCGGCCCGGCCGGACATCGCCGAACCCCTGGTGAGCGCCTTCACCCGCGCCCTGGCCGACCAGGGTGTGCCCACCCAAACGGGCTCCTTCGGGGCCCATATGAAGGTCTCCCTTCTGAATGATGGCCCGGTCACAATTCTCATGGAGATGGATTAGGCCCCCCGGGCATTCAGGATCTCCCCCGTCCCCATCCCCCAGAGCACAGATCCCAGACTCACCCC
>DAOTUG010000220.1:0-4200 GCA_034437335.1 Anaerolineaceae bacterium | reverse complement strand
GACAAAATCAAGACCCGCTCCGGAGGATAGTCCACAAACACCACCGTCCCTGGCAAGAGCACACAAAACACGAGGAACACGGCAGCCCCGCCCAGCCCGGCCAACCAGACCAGCCTCTGCCCTCCCTTTCCCTGCTTCACAGGCGGGTTGCGCCCCCGGACGAAACTGAACCATCCCAACCCGATCCCAAGGAGCAGGGGCAGCAGGACAGTCTCCGTCCGCCGCCGAAGGAGTATCCAGAAATAAACCTTCAGGTTCAACCCCAGCAGGGACAGCATCTCCCCCACATCGCCCCGGCCCGGCATCTCGGCCAGACGGCCGCTCGCAGAAGGGGAAGCCAGCAGGAGGATCACCGCCCCCAGGCTGCCCAATGAAGCCGCAAGGGCCGGGCCGGTCAACCGCCGGTCCCACACCCCCACCAGGGCGCCAACCAGGACAAGCCCCCAAAATCCCCCCTGCAAGGCCGCTCCAGTTTCCGAAAACCCCCCGGTCAGACAGGCCAGCGCAAAAATCCCCGCCAGGGAGAGCCATTCCCATCGGTCCGACAGGGCCACCCGCACCCCCCAACCAAATAGAAGAGTGCCTCCCACCAGGGGCATGAAATAGGGCAGCATCCCGGAAAGCCAGTAGATGCTCTGGGTGGGATTGGGCGCGCCCCACAACACCAGCACGGCAAAACCGGCTGCCAGCCAGAGCCCTTCCAGGGGGGAAAGGACGATCCGCAGTCCCTGGGCCAGAGTCCGCACCGCGCCATACAGCGCAGCCACCCAGCCCGTCAATGCCAGGATCACCATCAAACCATTGCCCCACGGAGGCAGCAAACCCGCCAACCCCGCAAAGAGGGTCAGGGAAAAGCGGTTTCCATTGTACATGGTGACCGCCCGATAGGATTCAAGCTGCATCCCCCAGAACCCTTCCCGAGCCAGGACGGCCCGATAACAATAATCATCCCCGCTCAGACGCATCTGCCCCGCCAGGAACCCCATCGCCCCCAAGGCGGAAAGAAAAGCGCCCAACCCCAGGCCCATCACCATCCAATAAACCACACCCCGCCCACTCCCGCCGGAACAATCGGCCATTGCACATCCAATCTGCAGCCCTGCCCTCCCCCAGGACAGCCTGCCCAGCCTTCAGATGAAGGCGCCTGCGAACCTTCCACACCCCTCACTCCATTATGATACCCCCATCGTGTACAATAAATGTACTTATCCGGTAGTTTTTCGGGATGCAAAGACAATGAGAAGAAAAATCCTCAAGGCAGCCACCGGGCTCCTGCTCCTCGTCCTGATCCTCACCCCGCGCCAGGCCGGCGCCACCCAGCACCTTCCCCCCAGCCCGGAAGAGATCACCGCCTTCCTCAACCAGCACCCCCGCATTGCAAGCGCCGGGGGCCGGGTGCTGACGGTCTTCTATCAGGGCGAGGCCCTCGTGATCAACCTCAGCCGGGAGGTGCTTCCCGGGGGCTCCTATGAAGAAACCCTCTTCACCCAGCTCCAGGCCGATCTCGATCAAGCTTTCCACATCAATCGCATGTTCATGACCACCTTCAAGGTGGAAGGGCAGCTCCTGGAGGCCTGGGGGCGGCCTGCGCCGGACTTTCTCCCCCAGCCGGAGGCCTTCTCCTTCCGCGCGCCGGAGGCGGGGGAAGGCCCCCTCACGGGGGTCACTGTGGCCCTCAGCCCCGGCCACGGCCTTTTCTGGAGCGAATACTGGGGCCAGTGGGCCTACCAGCGGGCCGAATTCTATGGAATCCGGGAGGATCTGGTCAACCTCGAGATCATGCGCTATCTGTCCGCTGCCCTCCTCAACCAGGGCGCGTCCGTCATCAACCTGCGGGAGATGGACCCCAACGCCCGGGTGGGGGTCACCGGCTATCCCGCCTGGCATGAGGCTGCCCGTCAGTTCCTCATCTATCAGGGCGCGCCGTCCTGGGTCTGGAACGGCAGCAACAACAATTACAACAGCGACATCCGCGCCCGCCCCTACGGCGCCAACTACTACGGCGCCGACATCCTCATCAGCCTGCACAACAACGGCTGGGATGGCACCCTGACCGGCACCGAAACCTACTACGACACCAACAATCACCCCGGCTCTCCCCTCCTGGCCCAAACCGTCCACAACAGCATCCTCAACGCCATCCGCCAGAACTACGACCCAGACTGGGTTGACCGGAACATCCGGCCCTCCGACAGCAACTACGGCGAGATCAACTATGCCCTCATGCCCGCCATCCTGATCGAGCTGGCCTTCATGGACCGCCAGTTTCCTGATAACGCCTATCTCCAGGACGAGGCCTTCAAACAATTGGCCGCCCGGGCCATCACCCAGGGCATCTGCGATTTTCTCAATATCGCCTGCGCCGATATCCCCATCCTCCTGCCCCACATCGAGGAGGCGCCCCTGCTGGCCCCACCCTATGAAGGGGGGGCCTGCGGCTCAGGATGGATCGCCTTCGCCAATCAGCGCGGCAGCACCGCCTATCTGGCCCTCAACGCGGCCGAACAAGCCGAAAGCGTCCACCTGGCCCTCTGGCAGCCGGACCTGCCCATGTCCGGCATCTACCGGATTGAGGCCTTCATCCCCAACCACGGGGAGGTCACCTGGGAATGCCCCGGGATTTCCCTGACCAGTGACACCCTCCAGGCGGGGTACCAGATCACCCACGCCCACGGCACCTCCCTGGTCACCGCCAATCAAGCGCCGGTGGCCAACCGCTGGGTGGATCTGGGAACCTTTTATTTTGAACACGGGGATTCCGGCTTTGTGACCCTCACCGATCTGACCGGCGAACCCTCAGCCACCACCATGATCTCCGCCAGCGCCATGCGCTTCACCCTCGTGGGAGATGGCGTCCTGCCCATCACCAACAGCGAATGGCTCCCCGAAGACGCCCTCACCCGGGATGTGGAAACGCCGGTCGAGGAAATTCGGGACTTCCTCGCCTGGCACCAGAGCTGCCTGGCCGAACCGATCACCGACGCCGACGGGCTGGTGATGGACATCCCCGCCCTGCTCTACCAGTCGGCCAACAACCGGGACATCAATCCCCAGATCCTCCTGGCGATCATGCAAAAAGAGCAAAATGCCCTCAGCCAGTGCCCGGATGCCGACGCCCTGGCAAGGCTGATGGGCCTGGAGCCCCCCAACACCGCCCGGCAGCAGATAGACAATGCCGCCCTGGCCCTGCGGACCGCCCTGGACTCCCTGGAAGACACCGGCGCCACCCCCGCGGGATGGGCCGTCGGGGAGGAAAAAACCACCGACGATGGCGTGGACGTGATCCCGGCCAACGTCGCCATCGCCGCCCTGCTGGATGTTGAGCCCAACGCCGGGGCCGCTTGGGGAGGGGACCAGTCCGATGAGGCCGGTCTTCACGGGATCTACGCCGCCTGGGAGGTCTACGGCTTTGACAACCCCCTCCGGGCCTGCCGACCCTCCCTGATCTATGCGCCGGTCATTTGGAAGACTCCCGGAGAATAAAACCATTAAATAGACAAACCGAAAAATAGTGAAAGTGGGTGGAAAATGAAAATCAAGATACCGACCCGAATGATCAAAGCGATCCTGCTCTTGACGGCAACCTGGGCCGTCCTGATCACCGGCCTGACCGTCACCAGCGCAACACAGGCCTACTTCTCAAGCAATTCAGGGTATCTACCTGTGGTTTTCAACCAGCAACCATCCCTGACGCCAACGCAAACAGCGACATCCAGGCCAACCCCAACAGCCACTGCCGCACCCATCTCAGAAGAAAACAAGAACTGTGCGTATTATGACAATGTGGAGATTTGCGCGTCGGTTTCCGATGGCAATCCTTCACAATATACCCGTGTAAATGTTTATGCGCGCATCAGAATCCTGGGAGCAGGTCAACCTAACCTGCCAATGACGGCTACATGGCAATATAAAACCGTCACAAGAACATGCAGCGGAACCACCAATTGGCAGGGGATTGCCGCTTGCGATCGCTATATTTCCGGTGCTACTGCAGGCTATACTGTGTATATTGATGTGGATATCCAAGGCTATCAGGTGCAAACCTGGTTCACACCCCATTAACAGACCATTCGATCCTGTTTTAAAAGAAGCCCCAAGGAGCTTATGGTACAACACCGGAAAGAAAAATCGGATGCAAAAAAGATCTCTGCCCCTCCTATGCCTGCTCCTCCTGGCCCTGACCCGCGCCTGCGCCCCGCC
>DAOTUG010000219.1:0-4965 GCA_034437335.1 Anaerolineaceae bacterium | reverse complement strand
CATCAGCGCAGTGCCAGGCTTCAGGAGAAGCCGGCTCCAAGCTGACCGGCGGTGTGGGAGACGTTGGCAGATGGAGAGAGGGTGCGCTATCGCCCCCTGTTCACTAATCCCCATACCCAACGCTCGCCATCCCAGATTAAAAAAAATCTGCCCGGGAGGGAGCCCGGGCAGATGGGGGTGTTTCCGGGGTTACGCCACCCGGAAACCATCTATCTGATAATTGTCGGCAGGTACAGGAAGCTGAAGGAGGGGTGGACCAGATACAACCGGCCGTAACCAAAGACCGAATCCATGCCGGGGTCTCCCATATCCACGGCCTGGGTAGTCAGGAAACTTTCCAAAGAGTCCGGGGAGTTTGCGACACTGGAGGAGAGGACCAGGGCCGCCGCGCCCGCCACATGGGGGGTGGCCGCTGAGGTGCCGTTGAAGACCCCCGTGCCATAGCTTTCGGTGGAGACGTTGGCATAGGCGGAGATATCCGGTTTGATGAATCCGCCGGAAGCGGTGCCGCCGGGGCCGTTGGCGGGGCCTTCGGAGCTGTAGGGTTCCTGAGGGAAGGGTGACGTCACATCCAGGGCCGCCACCGTCATGGCGGCGGGGGCATCGGCCAGGTTGGCCAGGCTGCGGGCGTGGAGCATCTCGTCCAGGGAGTCCACTTTGGGGGCGAAGAGCTCAAAATTGGCGGCCCGTGTGGCGTTGCTCTTTTGGATCTTGATCCCGTAGCTCGTTGTGCTGCCTGTGGTGATGTAGAAAATGGATTCTGTGGGCCATTGTCCGGGGAGGCCGCTCTGCACATTGATGCTGAAAGCGACCTCCACCCAGTCGCCGCTGCCGCTGTCCCAGCGCATCAGGAAAAGATCATAGTCCTGGTCCACGTTGGTCCAATCGTCCCAGCGCAGGTAGACGCGGATCAGGACACCCGCGGGGATCTGGGCCTGACTTCCGTCCCCGGGGCCAAAGAAGTTGACTTCCTGGCTGCCGTTGAAATTGTGCCAGTCGTTGCTGTTCGGATCGCTGAAAGAGCCGCCCCAGTGGGCTTGGCGGTCATTTCCGGCAGCGGTGGCCCAGAACGTGCCGTCATCCCGGGCCTGCTGAACCAGGTCGGCGAAGAAACCGGTGCCGTCGCCGGGGGACAGATTGTACCAGCCCAGGGAAGTGGAGATGATATCCACATCGTGGTTTGTCTCCAGCCAGTTAACCGCTTCTTCCAGATCCAGGTTTGTGCCCACTTTGATCAGGAACAGGTCGGCGTCCGGGGCAATATCGTGGACGATCTCGGCGCAGCCGGTGCCGTGTTTGGTGGTGCCGTTCACCGCGCTGTCGTCCTCACCGTCCACAAAATTCTTGATGACGACCGAGTCAGGCAGATCGCTGCCCAGAAGGAGGTCGTAATCCGTGAAGCCGCCGTCAATCACGGCGATCTTGACTCCCGCGCCGGTGTAGCCTTCTGCATGCCAGGCGGGAACCCCCATGGCCACCAGGGCTTCGGTGGTGGCGGTCACGTCGGTTTCCTCCAGGAGGATGGCCTGTTCGGGCGCGTAGAGGTAATTGACCGCACCATGCCCCGCAAGGAAGCGCAGGGAATCAACCGGCGCCCAGCCCTGAAGGATGGGCCGGATCTGGCTGATGGCGGTGACCGTGCCCCCGGCTTCTGTCACCGCCTGGGCTGCGGCATCCAGGTCCTCCGGCGTGGTAGCAATTTGCATCTGGACCTGATCTCCAAAGAGACGCAGACCCCGGGCTTCGGCCAGGGCTAGGGCGCTTTCCCGGGAGGTCGCGGCTGACAGAGCCGCCAGGCCCGAGTCCATTTTGGGGTTCTTCAGGCCGGCCAGGAGGACCTCCTCCGGGCTCGCACCCGCCGCGGGGAGGGCGGAGGCGGCGCCGTTTGGGCTGCCGCCCAGAGTCAGGATGAGAAGCAGGATGAGGACCACCATACCCCCGTGGTGGGGATGGAAGCGGGATTTTTTTTGTTTCATTTCATTACTCCGTGGGGTTTAGGATTTTGGATGGCAAATTGGCGCCGGTCAGTAGACCGGCTTAGCGGGTGGGTTGACGGCGATCACTGCGTCGGTGTTGGCCAGGTCGCACAGCGCGTCCATGGGAGCAAATACCTGAACCTGGTTTCCAGAGCGCGTGCCCGGTTCCAGATCGAACTGGTCGGGGATGTCCGTATCTTCACTGGCCAGGACGAGGACAACCAGAATTTTTCCGTCCTCGATCTGATACCCCAGTTCATCGGCCATTTTGAAGGGGTCCTCTGCCTGGATCAACTGATAGAGCTGACTGTGCAACTGGGGACAGGCGGTGTTCTTTTCGGGGAGGCCATCGTCACCGGTGTCCGGGCCATTGGCAGGAACAAGGGTGCAGGCCGAAAGGAGCAGGGACAGGCTGAGCACCGTCAAAAGGGTTTTTGACAGGCTTTTATTCATGGGTTGGGTTCACCTCATTTCTTTGGTCAGGGGGTGGAATTAATCTCAGGGCAGGAAAGCGTCCTGCAAAGAACTGTGTTAAAAAGGGGCACCCACCAATGAAGCGCACCTTTTTTGCCGGCTGATGCGGGCTTTCCTGGGGGCGGGGGCGGGGTCGGGTTGTTCTGATAGTGCGTGAAATATGGGTTTAATATTAAAATCTGACACCTTTAATATAGTATGAAGCAATGGCGGATGTCAAGCGGGAATTGTTAATATCTGCCGCGCGGAGAGCCCTGTTTCAGTGCACCCTGCGCAGGGCGTTGACCAGCTCAGCGCGCGCTAATCCCTCCACCAGTTACCGCCCCGACTCGCCCTTGATGCGCGCCACAAACCCGGTCATATCCCTCTGGCCATACAGGGCTGTGCCGATCACAACCCAGCTCACCCCCATTTCCCCCAATTGCAGGGCGCTGTCCTCCTGAATGCCGCCATCCACCGCCAGGGGCAGGCCCGGCGCGGTCTCAGCAATCATGTCCAGGGCCCGCGCAACCCGCGCCATGCTGCCGGAAACCATCTTCTGCCCGCCAAAGCCCGGGTGCACAGATAGCAAAAGCAGCATATCCAGCTCCCCAAGCAGCCCATGCACCGGCTCCAGGGGATCGCCGGGATTCAGGCTCAACCCCACCCGGGCCCCCACATCGCGGATGCGGGCAAAGGTGTCTTCGGGCGTTTGGAGGGTATCCCACTGCACAAGGATCAGATCCGCTCTCAGCTCGGGAAAATCCGTCAATACCGCATCCGGATTGGCCAGCTCGAGATGCACATGGAAGGGCAGCTCGGTGTGGGGGCGGAGCGCGGCCAGATGGCGCGGCGAGAGAGCCAGATTGGGCACATAATGCCCGTCCATCAGATCAAAATGAAAAGCGTCCACTCCCGCGGCCTGGCCGCGCCGGACTTCCTCCCCCAGACGGGCATGATCCGCCGCCAGCAAAGAAGCCGAAATGCGCAGCATCCTGTCACTCGGTCCAGATGCTGGATACCAGGTCGTGGATCTCCCGGGCGGCCGCGGCGGGGTCGTCCTGGGCCGTGATCCCTCGGCCGATAACAATCCCGTAGAGCGGGACATCCTGCAAAATCGGGAGGACTTCCGGATTGATCCCGCCGGCCACAGCCACGTCCACACCCAAATTGGCCATATCCGCCACCTGCCGGCGCGCCGGCGCATCCCACAAGGCCCCGGCCGTGGTTTCCTCATCAATGCTGCGGTGATACAACACCAGGCTGACGCCCAGCTCTTGACACTCGGCGGTGCGGGCCACCGGATCATCCACCCCGGTCATGTCCACCTCCGCCCGGCGTTCCCACTGATCCGCCATGCGCTGCACCTCTGCAATGGTCGCCAGGGTGGTGATGCCCTGGGTGGTGACGATGTCAGCCCCCGCTTCAAAGGCCATGTTGGCCTCATAGGCGCCCACATCGGATGATTTGAGATCCGCCAGAATCTGTTTGTTGGGATGCAGGGTCTTCAAGCGTTTCACAATCCCAATGCCCACCGACTTGATCAACGGCGTGCCGGCCTCCAGGATGTCAACATAGGGAGAACAAGATTGTGCCAGCCACAATGCCTGATCGCCGTCCAGGGTGTCCAGGGCAAGCTGTATCTTCGGAATCATGCAACGCTCCTTTTTGTTCACATTTGTGAAGGTTGTTGAATAGATGTGAAAATTATACAGGGGGAGGGATTTTGCGTCAATATCGTCCGCCGCGCCAACGGCCCGGGCTTCAGGGGCTGCCCCCGGGTTCCTCGCCCCCATAATCAATCGGCTCCACTGGACGCGGTTTGGGGAACTTCCAATCCAGGATATTGGGCGGGTAATAAAAGGCGCGGTGCAGCCGGGCGTTGATCTTGCCCGCATAGTGAAAGCCCCGATAGGTGCCCCACTGCTGCATCAGCCGGAAGCGGATCACAGGCCAGATCTGCCGCCAGAGGACCCCCTCCCGCCGGGCCTGGACCATGTCTGAGAGGCTGGTCTTGACCCACAGATACAAGAACCGCCCGAAGGTAAACCGGCTCTCCGGCAGGATCTGCTTCATGGCGATGGCCTCGCGCTGGTAGCGCTTATAGACCTGACGCATGGTCTCCTCGTGCAGGTGCACCACTTCAGCCTCGGCCACATAGCTGATGGAATGGCCCTCGGCCATGGCCCAACTGCTCCAGGCCAGGTCTTCCAGCCCCGTCAGGGCTTCATTATAGGGATGCTCCTCCCACAGCCCGCGCCGGATGGCGGCGTTGGCATTGTGGGCATAGGGATGGCCCTGATCCGGCGTGGAATTTTCCGGAAAATAGTGACGGAAGATCTGATGCTCGGAATAGTGATTGGTCTCCCCGCCCACCTGGCGGCCATAGGCCAGGGCCACCCGGGGATTGGCGAAGGATTTGGTGAGCTGCGCCAGCCAGTCGGGATAGACCGGGTAGCAGTGGGCGCTGGTGATGACAATCAGCTCGCCCCCGGCTGCAGCGATGCCCGTGTTCAGGGAGCGGCCAAAGGTGAAA
>DAOTUG010000218.1:0-32758 GCA_034437335.1 Anaerolineaceae bacterium | reverse complement strand
GGTGTGCAGGTCGGCCACCCTCCCGCCCCCGGACTTTTCACCGGAAACCGGCGCCGCCCAGGAAGGGTTGGCCCGGCTGGCCGACCTGCACACCGTCCTGCCCGTGCGAGAGGCCCGCTATGCGGTGGTGCAATACACCGTTGAATCCGGCGATTCAATCTTCTCCATTGCGGAGAAATTCAATCTCGAGCCGGAGACCATCCTGTGGGGCAACCGCTATTCTCTGGGGGACGATCCCCACTTCATCCTCCCCGGACAAACCCTCAACATCATGCCGGTGGACGGCGTCTATCATCAATGGAGCGCGGGGGAAGGCCTGAATGGCGTGTCGGCTTTCTATGGCGTCACCCCGGAAGATATCATCAACTGGCCCGGCAACAACCTCAACCCGGAAGAAATCGGCAATTACGCCAACCCCAATATCCCCCCGGATACCATGCTGGTCATCCCGGGTGGGAAGGGCGTGTTTGCCGATTGGCGCACACCCCGCATCTCCCGGAGCGAACCGGCCACGGCCAAACACCTCGGCCCGGGGGCCTGCACCAGCGCCTATGACGGCGTCACAGGCTCCCTGAGCTTTCTGTGGCCCTCCACGGAGCGTTATCTCTCGGGATTTGATTACAGTCCGGCCACCAACCACTACGGCATTGATATCGCCGGCCGTCTGGGGAATCCCATCTTCGCCGCCGATCATGGCGTGGTCGTCTATGCCGGATGGAATGATTATGGCTATGGCGAGATGATCGTCATTGACCACGGCTCCGGCTGGCAGACCCTCTACGCACACCTCAGCCAGATCAACGTGGTCTGCGGCCAGGAGGTCACCAAAGGCGACACCATCGGGCTGATGGGCAGCACCGGCAAATCCACCGGGCCCCACCTCCATTTTGAAATGCGCAGCGACGAATATGGGCGGGTCAATCCCTGGGATTTCCTGAACTGAGCCCACCCTCTGCATCCAATCAAAAACGATCTCACCCTGGCCCAGCCATCGGGGTGTCTTTGTTCTGTTCCCAATGATTTGGCCATCCGCCCTTCCATCACGCTACCCCACCCGGCCGGAAATGCCTGAGCAGCCAGAAAGGCAAATCCTTCCGGCTGTGCTCACCCCCTTAGAAAAATGGTTCAATCTCCCTGTGGGACGATTCCCAAGGGCCTTTTTTTAATGTACAATAGGCCCAGAGCGCATCCTGACCCACGCTCTGCAGCGAAAAGGGAGACAATATCCATGAAATACCAACCATGGCACACCCTCCTGTTGGCCGGACTTCTGGCCTGCTTCCTCCTCACGCCCCAGAAAAGCACGAAAGCCCGGAGCCCCATGAGCGTCGTCACCGGTTTCATGGACACCCTGGACGCCTTCGACAACACCCGCTGGCACAAAGCCCACGGCTGGACAAATGGGAATCCCTTCAACTGCGGCTGGCAGGCGGATAACGCCATGATCAGCAACGGCCTGCTCGCACTCCGGCTGGATGATGCGGGCTGCCCCTTCGGCTGCAGCGGCAAAGCCTACGCATCGGGAGAATACCGCTCCAATGATTTTTACCACTACGGGTATTTCGAAGCCCGGTTCAAGGCTGCCCAATCCGACGGGATCGTCACCAGCTTTTTCCTTTATACCGGTCCGTCGGATGGCAACCCACACGATGAAATTGACATTGAAATATTGGGGAAAAACACCCGGGAAATGCAAATCAACTATTACACCCTCGGGGTCGGGGGCCACGAACAAACAATCCCCCTGGGATTTGACGCCGCCGCCGGATTTCACACCTATGGCATCGCCTGGGGCCCGGAGGCCATTCACTGGATCGTTGACGGTGTCCTCGTTCACACCGAAGACGGCAGCAACGGCCCCCTGCCCACAACCCCCGCGCGCATCATGATGAACCTCTGGCCCGGAATCGGCGTGGATGAATGGCTCAACCCCTTCACCTACACCGCCCCCCTGGAAGCCCAATACGACTGGATCCGCTGCCGAGCGCCTTTTGTCACCTATCTCCCCCAGCTTCTCACAGGCGCGCCCTGAGGCCAGAAGCGGGAGGGTTTCTTAACACCACCCCACAGGGTTAATAACAAAACGATAACTTATTCCCACCGCTTTCTGATATAAGATAAATTCACAACATCACCCTCGGAAAGGTGCTTCATGACGCAAACACCATCTGAAAAGATGCCAGGGGGCTCACAACACCATCCTGGAAAGGACGCTCCTGAACCGATCGGATGGCTGGCTTCCCTCGCCTGGTTCGGCGTGCCGGGCATCCTGATGGCTCTGGGGTTCTATCTGCTGATGCCCTGGCTGGTCCAGCGCGGGATGAACACCTATTTCGCCTATCTGGCTGCTCTCGGGCTGCCGCTGCTGATCCTCCTGGCCGCATCCATAGCCGCCTTCCACCTGGAGGGGAATCCCTGGGATTGGGGCCATTTCCGCCGGCGGTTTCGCCTCTTCAAAATGGGTTGGAAGGATTGGGTCTGGCTGGTCAGCCTGTTTCTCCTGGCTGTTGGTTTCAATGCCTTTCTGGGTGCCCTTGACCGCTGGCTGATCGCCCGAGGCCTCATGCCCGTGCCCGGGAACCTGCCTGCGCTGATTGACCCTCGCGGCACGCCCTTTTCCCGGGAATCCCTGGAAGCCGTCACCGGCGGCCTGGCCGGCAACTGGCCCGTTTTCTGGGGTTCCCTCCTGCTGCTGGTGATCAATGTGATCGGCGAAGAATTCTGGTGGCGGGGCGTGATCCTGCCCCGCCAGGAATCCGCCTTCTACAACCGAACCTGGCTGGTGCACGGTTTGATGTGGACGCTATTCCATTTCTACAAGTGGTGGAGCCTGATCAGCCTGCTGCCCATGTCCCTGGGACTGTCCTACCTCGTCACACGGCGCAAGAACAACACCCCTGGCATTATCTGGCATTTCATCAGCAACGGCGTGGGGCTGCTCCCCATCCTGATGGGCATCCTCAACCGCTGAGGCCGTCTGTCACCGGAGACAGACCCGCTATCCGCATCCCATCCTGACATGCACATCGTGCGCGCCGCCATCCGCCAAGACCGGAACGAGGCTGCCTTCCAAATCTTCGCCATCCACCCGCAGGGATGCCACGCCCTTCTGGACGCCATCCGGATTCTCAACCTGGATGCGGTATGTTGCCCCCCGGAACCGGCGCACAACCCCAAACCCGGGCCATTCCCCGGGGATGCAGGGGTCCACCCGCAGGCCATCATATTCCGGGCGGACGCCCAGAATATAGTACAGGCCGGCCTGAAACATCCAGGATGCTGTGCCCGTCAACCAGGAATTGCGCCCCAGGCCAAACTGCGGGTGCTCATCCCCAAGGATGTTTTGGGGGAAAACATAGGGCTCGCACTCAAATTCATCCATTCGGTCGTTTTTGGCAGCGGGGTTGATCTGGCGATAATATCCATAGGCCCGATCGCCCCGTCCCAGCATGGTTTCCGCGATCATCACCCAAGGGTTAGCGTGCAAAAAGATCCCCCCGTTTTCCTTTGCCCCGGGCGGATAGGTCGTGACGCCCCCCTTTTCCGGATCGTAGCCGGTGAAACCGGGAGTGCTGAGTTTGATCCCCTTGCTGGTGTTCAGGCGGGCGTAAACGGCATCCAGGGCCTGACGGGCGCGGGTTTCATCAGCAAAACCAGACAGCACCGCCCAGGATTGGGCATTGGTGTAGATCTGGCCGTGTTCGTTCCTGGAAGACCCCAAAGGGCGGCCCGAATGGTCAAAATAGCGCAAGTACCATTGCCCATCCCATGCCACGGCATTCACCCGCCGGGACATGGTTTCATAGAATCTGCGCCAGGTGCCGGCGGCATCCGTTTTTCCTAAAAACTCAGCCAGGGCGATCATTTCCCGCAGCGCCCGGCCATACAGATACGCAGTGAACAGGGATTCGGCCCCCGGAGGCAGGTTGACGGTGTCATTCCAGTCCGCAAAGCCCAACAAAGGCAATCCGTGCTGCCCGGTGTGGTCATGGGTGAACTGGATAGCCCGGGAGAGATGGTCCCAAACGGAAGCCTTCTCCAGGGGTTTTTCGTCAGAATCCCGCTCATAGAACCGCAGCTTCTTGTTGAGAAAATCAAAATCGCCGGTTTCCTTAAGATACCCCGCAACCGCCAGAACGCTCCACAGATGATCATCGCTGTAATATGTGGGACGGTCCGCTTCTTCGGCGGAATCCCCCACGTTTGCTTCCATCGTCAGGGGGTTGAACTGGTGCATGGCCGAACCATCCCGCTTTTGCACCCGCAACAACTTTCTGAGCAGCTTCCTGACCTGTCCCGGCGCGCCAACCAGGGCCCCCATTGCATCCTGGGAGCTGTCCCGGAAGCCCATCCCCCGGGCGCCTAATCCGAGTTGATACAACGAAAGATAGCGCGACCAGTTCAGGGTGATGTAGC
This sequence comes from Anaerolineaceae bacterium, assembly GCA_034437335.1. Lineage (GTDB taxonomy): Bacteria > Chloroflexota > Anaerolineae > Anaerolineales > Anaerolineaceae > Brevifilum. Next base: position 28,342 of record DAOTUG010000218.1, on the reverse strand, counting down.
ACTGGTGGGGATTATGCACATTCAGCATGCGGTTGAAGGCCTGATCGGGGGTTTGCACCTGGGCTGCCTGAAGCCGTTGAACCCATCGGCGCCCCAGCCTGGCAAAGGCCCTGTCCACTTGGTCTGGCTGGCGAAATCGCGCGATCACCGGGCGTGCTTTTTCAATACTTTTCTCCTGCCCCAGGAGGACAATCACCCGGCGGCTTTCTCCCGGGAGGATCTCCCCCAGGTGCAGCATCAGCGCAGCAATATTGTCCCCGCGCTGGGCCAAAGAATTTCCCAGCTCCGACTCCTGAAGGCTCCCCGGATCAGACCAGCTTCCGTAGCCGTTCCGACCGAGGAAGGCGCGGCGGTCCGTTTCAAAGGAAGCTATTGGCAGGCTGGCGGTGAAATAATTCCGCTGGCGATCCTTCAACATGAACGGGGCCTGGGACAGGACCTTTCGGCCCCCTTCTTCCTCGTCCAGGAAGGACTGCATGGTCTGGGGCACCCAATCGGCATTGTTGAGCTGCTTGAGCGCGTTGGGGTGGGTATATTCCACCACGGGGATCGCATCGAGTGGCTTTGGTTCCGCAGCGAGGTTGGTGAGAGTCACATCCCAAACCACTACCCGCTCCTTGTGGGGAATGAAAACCCGCATCTCTGAACGCCAGTCCTGCACCTCGGAGATGAAGCGGGAATAACCCAACCCCACACGGCATGCATAATGCGCAAGAGGCGTCAGGGTGGGCACATACAAAGGAGAAAACACGGCAAATCCCCCATCCCCTCTGGGGGTGCGCAGATACAGGGTTGTGGCCCGGAATTGCGAGGGAGGCTCCTGAGTCAGATACTTGGTAATCCGGTTCAGGGCCGGGTCCTCACGACAGATGAGCATCCCCCCGGTCTGATCCACAAAACCGCCAAACTGCAGGGTGCCGAGATAATTGATCCACTTGACCGGGGTGCGGGGATCGGTGATGACATATTCTCGGGCCGAATCATCAAAAAAACCATAGCGCCGCGGCCCATCACGGTCCACATCCATTGTTGAAAAAGAAAATCCCATGTGCTTGCTCCTTTAATCGCTGTGTCGCGGGAAGATCACACTGCCGCTGTCCGGAGAACGTCCAGAACCAATCAGGTGCGGGGGCAGCCCGCACCTGAAGACATCATTTCTGATCATGCCACCCCGCAAACTCCTAACCCAGAGCCGCCAGAACAGAAACCCGTTGGCCGGCATTGAGGGGTACCAGTGTCCCCTCAATGGCCTGACCGTCCACAGTGAGGGAGACCGCATTGCCCGGTCCCCGCCGTTCCACTTTGATGTCATAGATCGTATCCCGGAAAACCCGGGTCGCCGTGAACCCATCCCAGCCCTTGGGCAGAACGGGTTCCACCCGCAGCCCCGCATAATCCGGGCGGATGCCCAAAATCCATTGGGTGATCGCCACATAGTTCCAGGCCGCCGTACCCGTCAGCCAGGAGTTTTTCGCCTCTCCAAAGTGGGGCGCGTCCTTGCCCGCAATCATCTGGGCATACACATAGGGCTCGCTGCGATGCAGATCGCTGATTCCCTCCCGCCGGGAGGGATTGATCCGCAAATAGGCATCCAGAGCCCCATCTCCATCTCCCTGCATGGCCCGGGCGATCATGATCCAGGGGTTCGTGTGGCAAAACACGCTGGCGTTCTCCTTATAGCCCGGCGGATAGGAAGAGATCTCCCCCAGATGCAGGTGATACCGGCTGAAGGGGGGCTGCAAGAGCACAAAACCGTGCTCGGTTTCCAGGTGGCGTGTGACAGACTTCAGAGCCTTTTCTGTCAGGCCTTCTTTCCTCCCAATCCCCGCCATGGTGCAGAGGCCCTGGGGCTCAATGAAGATCTTGCCTTCCTCGCAGGAACTCGAACCCACCGGGTGCCCAAAATGATCGTAGGCCCGCAGGAACCAGCTCCCATCCCAGCCATACCGCCGGGTGGTGGCGGCCATACCATCTGCCAGTCCCTGCAGCCGGGCGGATTCATCCAGCATCCCCAGATGCCGAGTAATCTGCGACAGCTCGGAGGCCGCCATCACAAACAACGCCGCTACCACAACGGATTCGGCCACCTTGCCGTCCCGGTTGGTGGTGGTCTGGAAGGACTCCCCCGGACGGGCTGAAAAGGTGTTCAAGTTGAGACAGTCGTTCCAATCCGCCCGTCCGATCAGGGGCAAACCGTGGGGGCCAATATTCTCAAGGGTATATTGGATGGATCGCTCCAGATGCTCCAGCAGGGGAGCTTCTGTTCCGGGCTGGTTCTCATAGGGCACCATTTCCTGCAGGATATCCCAATCGGCTGTCTCCTTCAGGTAGGCCGCCGTGCTGAGCACAAGCCAGGCCGGGTCGTCGTTGAAGTGCCCTCCCACGGCATCATTGCCCCGTTTGGTCAGGGGCTGATACTGATGAAAGGCGCCGCCGTTGGAAAGCTGGGTGGCCGCCAGATCGAGGATGCGCTGACGCGCCCGTTCCGGCACCATCTGCACAAATCCCAGCAGATCCTGGTTGGAATCCCGAAATCCCATCCCACGCCCGATCCCGGACTCAAAGTAGGACGCGGAGCGGGAAAGGTTGAAGGTCACCATGCACTGATAGGCGTTCCAGATATTGACCATCCGATCCACATGGGCGTTGGGCGTCCTGACCGTCAGAATGCCCAAAAGGTCTTCCCAGGCCTCCCCCAAATCCTGGAAGGCCTGATCCACACGGTCCGGTTTGAGGTAGGCTTCTATCACCGGCGTCACAGCGCTTCGATTGATGTGCTGGGAAGCGTGGGGGATGAACTTCTCCGCTTCGGGGTTCTCGTGGTATCCCAGGACAAAAATGACCCGTTTCTTCTCCCCGGGGCTCAGCTCCAATCGCAGGTGATGGACCCCCACCGGATACCATCCAATGGAGAGGGAATTGCTTGATCTGTCCTCCGCCACAGCTCGGGGGGTATCCCATCCCCGGTACGGGCCGAGGAAAGCCTCCCGCTGGGTTTCATACCCCACGGTGGGTTCTGAACAGGCAAAAAAGGAAAAGTGATTGCGGCGCTCGCGGTATTCCGTCTTATGATAAATGACCGAGTCCACCACCTCCACTTCGCCGATGTTCAGATTGCGCTGGTAGTTTGTGGCGTCATCCCAGGCATCCCACAGGCAGAATTCCACGCTGGAAAAGGCGGAAAGCGTTCTGCGTCTTTCAGAGCGGTTTTCCACCGTCAGATCCCACACTTCCAGGGTTTCACCCGGGGGGACAAAATACCGCACCTGCCCCCGGATGTCCCGGTAGGTCGAGGCGATGGTGGTATAGCCCATCCCATGACGGCAGACATACTCCAGGGCCGGATGCCGGGTGGGCATCCAGGTCGGGGACCAAAAGCTTCCATCATCATTATCGCGCAGGTAAATATACCGGCCGCCCATATCCAGAGGAACGTTATTATATCGGTACCGAGTCACCCGCCGCAGACGGGCATCCTGATAAAAGGAATACCCACCGCCGGTGTTGGAAATCAGGCCAAAATAATCCTCCATTCCCAGGTAATTGATCCAGGGCAGGGGCGTATCCGGCCGGGTGATCACATATTCTCGCTGTTCATCGTCAAAATAGCCAAACCGCATGGGGGAAATCAATCCTTCAATTATCTTTTTGCAATGTGTTCAGAGCGCCAGGGGCGTTCTTCAGGCGCCGCTGCCGTGGACCTGTTCCAGCAAACCGGCCACAATCTCCTCAGGCGTGTTGGGCAGGGCGTTCCGCTGGAACATCAACACCGAAATCAGGGGCATGTCCATGTACATATCCAGCACATTCATGCCGATCGGTTGATCCTCACCCAGCAGAGCGTCAACCTGAGCCCGCATCATTTCGATCAACGGCTGGATCACAACCAGGCCGCGCGAATCGGCCACCCACTCCCGAATGGTTGATTCTTCATTGAGAAGGCTGGGCAGTTCCAGCGTGGAGATCAGGGTGGTGGTGAGGGTGTGACGGATGTCCTGGGAGGACGCTCCGATCAGAATCTCAAATTCGCCATCCTCCGTGATCCAGGTGTGGTACCGTGGATGGTAAAAAGCGAAGGACCGAAAATCAAGGGGGATCACGACACGTTTGGTCTCGCCGGGTTCCAGAGCCACCTTAGCAAATCCCTTCAATTCCTTAGGCGGCCGAGACAGCGTGCAGTCTTTGTCATGGACATAGACCTGGACAATCTCTTTGCCTGCCACACTACCCGTGTTGGTGACATCCACCGAAACGGTCAGACCATCCACATCCCGGAAGCTCTCCGCGGCTTCAGGATGGCTGTATTCAAAGCGGGTATAGCTGAGGCCAAATCCGAAGGGGAACTGAACCGGCACATTTTTCTGATCATAGTAGCGATACCCGACATACAGCCCCTCTCCATAGCGGACTTCTCCAGCATCCCCGGGATAATTGATGAAGGCCGGGGTGTCCTCAATGGCCAGCGGAAAAGTTTCCGCCAGTTTACCGCTGGGGCAAACCGCGCCAAACAGGACATCGGCAATCGCGCCGCCCCCTGCCTGCCCCATCATCCAGGCTTGAAGCACAGCCCCAACATCGCTTATCCAGGGCTGCATGGCAATCGCAGACCCGCTGTTCAAAATCACCACGGTCCGGGGCTGCACGGCAGCGACCGCCTGGATCAGGGCGATCTGTTGTGCAGTCAGGGACAGATCCACCCGGTCATAGCCCTCCGATTCCTTGGAAGGCGGCAGGGCCAGGAAAAGCAAGGCCAAATCCGCCTCCCGGGCCGCAGTCACTGCCTCATCCAGGAGCGCCTGGTTGTATGAATCATCCTGAGGATAACCGGCAGCAAAAAGCCACTCGATTTCCGGGCGGCGATCTTTTAATGCCGCAAAGGGACTATCCACCCGGATGGGGTTGATGTGCGAACTGCCGCCCCCCTGATATTGCGGCGTCTGAGCGGACTGACCAATCACAGCAATCCGCTCCTGATTCGCAATGGGCAGCAGATCATCATTCTTCAGAAGGACAATGCCGTCCGCGGCAATTTCCCGGGCCAAAGCATGATGGGCTGATTCATCAAAACGCTGATTGCCCTCAGCAGCCCGGGCCTGGAAGACAACCCGCAGGATCCGCCGCACGGCTTCATCCAGGACGGACTCCGCGCATGCGCCGGAGGAGACGGCTTCAACCAGTGCGTTAAGACGATTCGGCTGAGGGCCGGGCATCTCCAGATCAAGACCACCCAGCAGGGACTGCACCCGATCGTGAACCGCGCCCCAATCGGAGACCACAAAACCCTCAAAACCCCATTCCTCCTTGAGGATATCCACCAGCAGGGGATGATGCTCAGAGCAATAGGTCCCGTTGAGCTTGTTGTAGGCGCACATGACCGTCCAGGGTTTGGCCTTCCTGACCGCCATTTCAAACCCGGGTAGGTAAATCTCCCGCAGCGTGCGCTCATCCACAACGGCGTTGATTGTCAGGCGTTGATATTCCTGATTATTGGCTGCAAAATGCTTCAGGGAGGTCCCCACACCCTTGCTTTGAATCCCTTCAATTAAGGGGATGGCCATCCGCCCGGACAAATATGGATCCTCGGAAAAATATTCAAAATTGCGACCGCTGAGGGGCGTGCGTTTGATATTCGCCCCCGGCCCCAGCAAAATGTCCACGCCCAGGGCATGGGCTTCCTCCGCCATGGCTTCTCCCATGCGGTACAGCAGGTCCGGATCCCAGGTGGAGGCCAGGCAGGATGCCGTGGGGAAACAGGTAGCGGGCAGGCTCTTCTGCATCAAGTCATCCTCATTGGGCACCTTGCGGACGCCATGGGGGCCATCAGCGACAAAAATCGCCGGGATGTCCAACCGCTCCACCGCCACAGTGGTCCAGGCGCTTGCGCCGATGCACAGCGCAGCCTTTTCTTCCAGGGTCAACTGGTTGATCAGTTCATCAATTTTTTCCATCGCACTCCTCACGATTCCATTTTCAGCCGAATAAATGGTGCAATTCCGGGGGCCATCCGGCGCAGCGGGTTGCTAAAAAAACCCGCCCGGGGCCCTTGCATTTTCTTCATAAGCGCAGCCGAAACCTGACATCCCGCCAGGGATATCTTCCAGCAAGTTGTTTGGTTCGCATCACATCACGTTTTTTGCCCTATCTGGTCTTTGCCGGAAAAGGGCGCCATCCTGGTCACACCGTGGAAAGGTCCCACTCCTCATAAATCTTGGGGACATCGCTGATCAAGCGTTTCGTATAGCTTTCCTGGGGATTCAGAATAACCTCATCCGCCGTACCGCTCTCCACAAACCGGCCGTTTTCCATGATATAAACCTTGTCGGAAACATAATACGCCAGGCCGATGTCATGTGTGATGAAAATCACCGTCATCCCGATATCATCGCGCAGTTTCAACAGCATATCCAAAATCGTCGCCCGGGAACAGGCGTCAATCATGGAGGTGATTTCATCCGCCAGGAGAATTTTCGGGTTCAACAGGAAGATCCGGGCGATCATCAGGCGCTGCATCTGCCCCCCGGACAGCTCAAAGGGGTATTTGTTTGTCAACTCTTCAAATTTCAAGTTGACGTAACTGCAGGCCTTGGCCATGATCTCAACCTTTTCCTCCTTGGGGAGCCGACCATCCCCCCGCATGCGGATGCAATCCAGCAAAACTGCATCAATCTTGTTGAAGATATTGAATGCGGAGAAGGGATCCTGAAAGATGGCTTGGATGTTTTTCCAATAGGCCAGCTTCTTGCGATAGGTGCTGATATCCCGCCGTTCACCCTGGAAATACACATCGCCATCCGTCTCGGTGATCAAACCGAGGAGGAGCTTGGCCAGGGTGGTCTTTCCGCTGCCTGATTCCCCCACAATCGAGACAACCTCACCCTCATACAATTGGAGATCCACATGATCCACAGCTACGGTTTTTGTGCGCCCAAAGCCAAAGACCTTGGTCAGACCTTCGGCGCGCAGACAAATCTTTCGCTCATCAGGCATCTTGATATGCCTCCCTCAGTTCTGGTTCTGAATAAATACAACGGTAATAACGCCCGTTTTCCAGGCGGCGCATATTAATGGACATAGCCCGGCATTGCGGCTTGACATATTTACACCGTTCTGCAAACCGGCAACCAGAGGGCGGATCCTTGAGGTTCGGCGGCACCCCGGGGATAGCCGTCAGGTTAGCCTCCCGCAGCCCTTCTTCCGGCACGATGATAGCCCCCATCAGGCCGTGGGAATAGGGATGGAGTGGATCAAACACCGCTTTCTCCGCCGTGGCCTTCTCCACAATCTGCCCGGCATACATCACCATGATGTCATCGGTGACATTGTAGAGCAAAGGAAGTTCGTGGGTGATGAAAATCATGGATTTGATGATGCCCTGATCCATCATATCCCGCAGCATCTTGATGACCTTCTTTTGGGAGGTCACATCCAGCGCCGAGGAAGGCTCATCCGCAATCAACACCTTGGGCCCGAGAATCACCGACGTGGCGATGACCGTGCGCTGCTTCATGCCGCCGGAAAGTTCCACCGGATATTTGTGCAGCACATTCACGGGCAAACCCAGTTGTTCAAACCGAGATCGGGCCATTTCGTAGATCTCATCCTTAGTCGCCTTGGGATCGTGGGCCTTGACCACATCTTCAATGAAGCGGATCACCTTCAGGGTGGGGTTGAGGGCGTTCATGGCAGCCTGGGGGATATAAGCGATTTCCGTGCCCAGAATGGATTTCCGCACATCGTCAGGATCCATCCCGGAGATATTCTCGCCGTCAATGATAATTTCACCGCTCGTATAGTGCAGCGGGGGGAAGTAATATCCCATCAGGCTCAGGGCCAGGGTGGACTTGCCGCATCCCGATTCCCCGGCAATCCCCAGGGATTTTCCCTCTTCAACTGTTAAAGAAACGTGATCAACCGCATAGATATCTTCATTGAAGCGGGTGATATATTTTGTCGTCAGTTCTCTGACTTCGAGGATCGTATTTGCCATGGTCGTCACCTACTCCCTTAAGGCCGGGTTGAATACCTGATCAAGACCTGTGTTCATCAGGTTTAATGAGAAGGACACCAGGGCGATGGCCACAATCACCGGGAAATAAGCCCACCACTTGCCCATGATATGGGCCGAATAGATCATGGCCCAGTTCATCATCAATCCAAGTGTCGGCACCTCGGTGGTCTTGGGGCCCAGTCCAAGGATGGACAAACCCGCCTCGGCCAGGATGCCGGAGGAGATCTGCAGGATCAGGGCCATCACCACATAGGATGCGATGTAGGGGAAAATATCTGCGAGGATGATGTGCCCGATGGAATGCCCGGAGAGTTTGGAAAGGTTCACATGATCCCGGTTGCGCAGAGAAATCACCTGGGCTCTGACCGCCCTGGTCGTCCAGACCCAGGATGTCAACCCGATCACAACCGCCACGGTCACCGCGCCGCGCTGCTCCTGGCCGATGCTGTAGGAGATCAAAATCAGCAAGACAAAACTGGGGATCACGGTGAAGAGATTGGTGAAAAACATGATCACATCATCCACCAAGCCGCCAATATATCCCGACAGCAGCCCCAGGATCAGACCGATGAGGGTGGCGATCGAACCCGCCACAAACCCAATTTTGAGGGAGGTCCCAATGGCTGAAACCAGTTCTGTCAGCATATCCCGGCCAAAATTGTCCGTCCCCAAGGGCAGGACCCGCACATTGGCCACCTGATTGATGTTGACATAATCGGTCTGATTGACCAGGTCTGCTTCCACCAATTCCCCCGTTTCCTCATCCTCCTCGGCGATGGTCACGCCTTCGGTGGAGAGGACATTCTCCAGGGAGGCATCCAGCCTGACATAGTATTTCCGCTTGGCGGAGGTCATCCCGTCAAAACGGATGGTTGGATCATAATTGTTCACCCAGAGTTCCAGCAGTTTTTCGGTGTCATTGATATCAATTTCCGATTCTGGAACGCCGTACTGGATGAGCCAATCCTTGATATCCTGGCGCTCCTGATCGCCCAATTTATTGGCAATGCGCTTATCAGCAGCATCCGTCAGGGTAAGTGTATACCGGCGGGAATCAATGGTGTCATAGACATTCACATAGATCCCAGGTTCAAAAAACGTACCCTGACCGATAATGGCCAGAGGATCATCCGGCACGAACAACGGGTAAACAATGACCAAGAGCAACACGGCCATGAAAATGGAAAAACCCACGACAAACTTCGGGGAGCGGAATATTTGTTTCAGGGTATGTTTCATAACAATAACGTTCCTTTACTCCGACTGGGCCGCTTTGATCCGGGGATCAATCACACCATAGAGGATCTCGATGACGAAAGTAGTCGTCAGAACCATCAATGTGACAATCAGGGTCGCCGCGGAGATCATTGGATAATCCTGGCCCATCACCGCAGTCAGAATGGCGGAGCCCAAGCCCGGATAGCTGAAAATGGTTTCCGCCACCAGTGCGCCGCCCACCATCGTGCCAATGGACAGGGCCAACCCCGTGATCTGGGGCAGCATGGCATTGCGGAAAACATAACCAATGATCTTGCGGTCCTTAATCCCCAGGAATCGGCTGAACTTGACATAATCCGCGTTCAACTCGTAAATGGACATGGAGCGCATGCCGATGGCCTGGCCGCCGATGGCGATCAGCACAATGGACCAGAAGGGCAATTGGTAATGAACAATCACCGACCAGATGAACTCAAAACTCAGGTTGGGGATCATATCAAACCCGTAACCTCCGGAGGTGGGGAACCACTGCAATTGCACCCCAAAGATCACCAGCAGAACCACGGCCATGCCAAAGGCTGGCAGGTTGCTGATAAAAATGCTGACGGGCAGAAGGACCTTATCAAAACCCTTTTTAAGATAAGCCGCCAGCGCCCCAAGGGTGTTGCCGATCATCCAGCCCACAAGGATGGCCGGAAGCTGCAAAGCCACGGTCCATCCAATGGACGCTTTGAGAATATCTGCCACAGGCCGGGGATATTGACTGAAAGACGTCCCCAGATTGCCCTGGAACAGATTTTTTACATACAGGAAGAATTGCTGGTGAAGGGGTAAGTTGGTGCCAAAAAGCTCGGCGTATTCTTCATACACTTTTTGAACCCCGGATTGACTGGTGATCCCCTGGGCCACCCGGGTCATGATGGCTGCCACGGGATCCCCGGGCATCAGGCGGGGAAGGGCAAAATTCAGTAAAAAAGCGAACACAAGGGTGATCAAAAACCAAATTAACTTACCGCTAAAATATCTCAGATAGCCTTTCAAACGGACACCTCCTGTTGATTGGCCTTACGAAAAACCGCCATGCCCCGGAGAGTCGGGACATGGCGGCGGGTAGTGAAGGGGTGTTTAGGGATTGACCAGCTCGAGTTCGTAGAGAGCGGCGATGCTGTAACCATCCAGCAGGTTCATCGGGGGGATATCCCGTCCGTCATCGGCTGCGGGGTAATTCGTCCAGACAGTTTCGTTCACAGTATAGAACTGATCCGGGCGATACATGAGGGTGAAGGAGGGAATATCGGTCAGGTAAATCTCGGTGGCTTCGGTGTAGAGCTCGATCAGGCGATCTTCATCGGTGACCGAGGGGATTTCAGCGATGATCTCATCAATCCGAGGATTGACATAGCCACCCCAGTTGCCGTTCCAGTTACCGGTGGTCCCGGCAAACTCGGAGCTCATCAACTGGCGGACACGACCCCAAGGATTGGTCGGGCCAGCGCCGTTGCTCCAGACCATAAAGATGTCATATTCGGTCTGGGCGCCGTCGGTAAAGACAGTCTGGTAGACGCCCCACTCGGGGTAGAGGGTGGTGATTTCAATGCCGATCTTCTCGCCAGCAGCGGCCACGATTTCCATGGCAGCCTGCCAGTCGGACCAGCCATTGGGGCAGACAGCGTTGTAGGACAGCTTTTCGCCGTCGAGTTCTCGCCAGCCGTCACCATCGGTGTCAACAATACCGGCCTCATCCAGAATTTCCTTGGCGCCTTCAATATCATTGCCCGTCCATTGCAGATCGGCCACGGCTTCCTGATCATACAGGGCCTGTTCGCCGTCGGTCGGGTTCATAACCGATCGCGGCACCTGATCAAAGGTCGGGGACTGGTTGGTCATGGCGTTGGCGATGATGGTGTCATAGTCCACGGCGATGGCAATCGCTTTGCGGACGGCCAGATTGTCCAGACCGAAGGAATTCAGGTTGTAGTAAGCTGTCGGGAGGCTGGCGGTCACGCCATAAGGAGCCTCATCCATCCAGGTGGAAATCGGCAGGCCGTCAACCAGCCAGAGATCCTGCACATTGGCGTTGAACTGCTGAGAAACATCCACTTCACCGGCTTTGAGGGCCAGGAAGCCTGCGTTGTTGTCAGCGTAGATCGTGTGGGCCAGATATTTCGGCTTGGGCAGGGAACCCCACATGGATTCATCCTGACCCCAATAGTTGTCGTCACGGACGTAAACGACTTTTTGTTCGTCAGCATAGAAGGATGTGTAGGGACCGGAGGCGATGAAATCTTCGGCGGTGTCCTCTTTCAGAGCGGTCGCATCGTAATCGGCGCGCTCTTCCAGTTTCTCAGTCCAGGCTTTCTGGACAACATATTCACTGCTGATATACGCCTTGAGCAGCAAGGGGTTGACAGCGGTGCCATCTTCGTTCAGCTTGGCCTTGACCACAACGGTCTTCGGGCCGAGGGCTTCGATGGTTTCAATGTAGTCGCCATAGCTGGCGCCGGCGGTGGTCTCGTACTTCACATGGGTGGCGAAGGTGTAGGCCACGTCTTCGGCGGTCACGGAGGTGCCGTCGCTCCACATGGCGGCTTCCTTGAGCTGGAAGGTGATCTCGGTCATGTCTTCGTTCCAGGACCAGTCGCCATCCGCCAGGAGAGGATATTGCTCGCCGTTGAGCATGTTGTACATGTAGGGCGTCTCGAAAATCGGAACCCGGGCGTTGGCGCCGGAGGCGAAGCCCATCGCGTTGTTGTTGTTGGAAGAATAGGGATTCCAGCCCACAACCGCGCTCCACTGGAGGCCGTTGATAAAGAGGGTTTCTTCCCGGGGCAGAGAAGCGGCCACAGCAGCCGGGTCAACCGCTTCTTCGGTTTCCTCAGCAGGTTCTTCCGTTTCTTCAACTTCCTCGGTTTCCTCTTCTTCGGTTTCCTCAGCGGTCGCTTCGGTTTCTTCTTCCGTTTCTTCCATGACCTCTTCGGTCTCTTCGACCTCAGTGGGTTCTTCCGTTGCGTTGGGCGTGCAAGCGCCCAGGAAGATGCTGAAGACGAGCACAAGGCTCAGGACAAAAAACAAACGTTTTTTCATCACTTTTTCTCCTTCGGATAAAAAGTTGGGTGAATAGGGGGGCAAATGGTCGCAAGACAGTGTTCGCTGTCCGCAAGGATATCTGCCCGATTAATGGGTGAATGACGGGTTGACAAAAATTGGCTTCTTCCTGAGCACCTCCTTCAGGTTTTGATAATATGCAGTTAACAAACGAGGGGGAAAATAACGAGAAAATAGGGGGACAGGCAGGTTGTAATTGGTATCGTTCCCAATTCTTTTGAAAATTTTTTGTGCACTCACCAGAATAACACCGTTTTCAATTAGAATCTGTCACAATTTTCCGCTATGGGAACGGTTCCAATCCGGAGTATAAAAAAATGGTACGGGTTTTTCCTCCAATGTATTGGGAGCGATCCCAAGACTATCTTACACGCGACGCCGCCGTTTGTCAATATTTATTGAACGTCTGATTAACATTGTTAACATTTCCGGAGGGGGTTCTCCCCTGGAGCCTTCCAGCCCAGGACCCGGGCTTTTTGACAAACGTCCCCTAATCGTGTAAGATGTAGAAAGCAGATCAACGATTGTGTACTCACCGCGCGACCAAAAACCACCTGAACAATTAGCGCTTCTTCACATTCACCGCGTCAACCAAGAAGAATCGTTCATTCACGCGCGCAGCAGGATATCATGACCACGATTAAAGAAATAGCGAAACTGGCCGGTGTTTCCAGATCAACCGTTTCCCGGGTGATTAACAACGACCCCAATGTCAGCGAAAGCACCCGGGCCAAAGTCCAATCCATCATTGATGAAAAGCATTACCAGCCCGATCCTGTGGCAAGAAGCCTGATCGGTGGCCGCACCCGGATCCTGGGACTGGTGATCCCCATGGCCTTCAGCAGTCTCTTCAGTGATCCCTTTTTCAGCCTCCTGGCCCAGGGCATCTCCTCCACCTGCACAGCCAACAACTACACCCTCATGCTCTGGCTGATTGAGCCGGATTTTGATAAACGCGCCAGCAACAACATCCTCAACAACCGCATCATTGACGGAATCATCGTGGCTTCCAATATGATTGACGATCCCCTCATCGAGGGACTGATCGCTCGCAAAGTGCCCCTGGTGGTAATCGGACGCCACAACAACCCCCAGGTGAGCACCGTGGATGCCGACAACCTCCACGGCGCGATCATCGCCGTGCGCCACCTGCTGGAAGTCGGACGAAAAAATATCGCCATCGTCACCGGCCACATGGATCGCTACAGCGGCAGAGACCGCCTGACGGGCTACAAGCGCGCCCTCAGGGAAAACAACCTCCCGGTGCTGGATGAAAATATCGCCTACGGCGACTTCACCGAAAAAGGAGGATACCTGCAAACCAAACTGCTCATCTCCAAAACCGACTTTGATGGGGTCTTTGTCTGCAGCGACTTGATGAGTTTCGGGGCCATCGCCGCACTGCAGGAGGCCGATTTGCGGGTCCCGGAGGATGTTTCCGTCATCAGCTTCGACGATATCCCCGCTGCCGCGCGCTTCCAGCCCCCCCTCACCACCATCCGTCAACCCATCCATCAGATCGGGGCCATTGCCGCCCAGACCCTGATTGACCAACTCGAGAACGATGACACAGCCACCCCCCGCCGCATTATCCTGCCCACGGAGCTTGTCGTGCGAAAATCCACAGCGCCAAAGCAGGGCTGACCCCCACCACCGGGTTTGGAATCACACCGTTCCTTGTGCTAAAATCAGAATATGATGAACCAACCCGCAAACCTACGTCCTTCACCCATTGCCGGCACCTGGTACAGCGACAACCCCACCCAATTGAGAAAGACCATCGAGACTTACCTTCAGGACGCGGACCTGCCCGAATTGCCCGGGGAGGTTGTCGGCCTGGTGGCGCCCCACGCCGGATATCGCTATTCCGGGCCGGTGGCGGGCCACGCCTTCAAAACCGTCCAGGGAGCTTCCTTCGACACCGTGGCCGTCATAGCCCCTATGCACCAATACTATCCCCAGCCGGTCCTGACCAGCGCCCACAATGCCTACAGCACCCCCCTTGGTGCGATCCCCCTGGCCAAAGAGAAACTGGATCGGATCAACCAGATCCTCCAGACGCGCACAGGTCTGGAACTGACGCCGGTTTCCAACGACCAGGAGCATTCCCTGGAGATCGAACTGCCCTTCCTCCAGCACGCTCTGGCAGGGGACTTTGAGCTGATCCCGATCATGCTGCGAGACCAGACCCCCCAAACAGCCCAGGCCCTGGGAGAAGCATTGGCCGAATCCCTTACGGAGGCCTCCTGCCTCCTGGTTGCCAGCAGCGACCTGTCCCATTTTTTCCACCAGAGCCGGGCCAATCAGCTCGACCAGCGAGTCCTGGAAACCCTGGAAGAATTCTCCCCCGAGGATCTGTTCGCCTTGAAAGAAAGGGGAAAGGGCCAGGCCTGCGGTCTGGCTCCCATGGCCGCAGTCCTGTGGGCCTCCCGGGCATTGGGTGCGGAGGATGTGACCCTCCTTAAATACGATACCTCGGCCTCCGCCACCGGTGACACAACCTCGGTGGTGGGCTATGGGGCGGCCGCCATCACCCGCCCGCGCTGAAGGCGCTGCCCATCCCGCTGCCCATGCACCGGCGTCGTCTCCTCCCCCTGGCAACCCTTCTGATCTGGCTGTTCCTGGCAGGCTGCCGGCCTGCCCCCGTGCCGACTCCCACACCAACGATCACCATCACTGCCACCCCCACCCAGACAACCATCCCCACCAACACACCAACCAAGACAAGCACGCCGGCCTTCACCATCACGCCGCGCCCCTCTCACACTCCCACCCACACCGCCACCCCGTATCGCACCCTCAGCCCAACCCCCCAGGCCACCCAGGCGCCGTACCAGCCGGCGCAGCTTTTCCCCTTCAAGGACATCAACGGCGTCACGGTGGATTGGTCCTATATCCATGTCACCGAAATCGGCTTCAACCAGCGGCTGAATCAGGTCAACCATCTGTGGGCCTTCATGGCCTTCCAACTGCTGGATCGGGGCATCCACCAGCGCAATTTCACCTTTCTGGGGGAAACCATCACCGTTTACTATCTGAACGTGGCCCACGAGTTCAATGGACGGGTTCAGCCCATGCAGCTTGTCCTGGGCGGCACACCCGGTGAAAACGTAGCCATTGCCGATATCCCCGCCGGGGGCACGGCCTTTGTCCAGGTGCGGACTCTGGGCCCCGCAGCCGCCTTCGCGCCCTATGTGACCCACCGCGATGCCAACCGGGACTATCCCCTCCGCCAGGAAACCTATCCACTGCTCTTCCTTCGAGACCTCCAAGCCCTGCTCCCCACCCTGCCGGAGGAGGTCATCCTCCTGGCGGACCACCCAATTCTCTTCCCGCAGGATGACTGGCCCCAGATCAAACTGGATATGTCCCGGGTCAGTTTTCTGGCAGCGCGCTACCAGCCCTTTTTCACCATTGATCCCTATGACCGACTGGCCAACCAGAGCCCCTTTGCCAAAAACCTGGCCGACCACATCCTCCACGGATGGGAGATGCCAGAGGGGATCTATGCCTACAGCAGCCAGACTCTGATCATTCTCACCGGGGAATGAGGGTCCGTCCCCGGCGCCCTGCGAAGGGGGTAAAATCAGGCTATGCCTGATTATGTGGAAGTGGCCGTCAACCTCAGCCGGATCTCCAACACCTATCATTACCACCTGCCCCCCGAACTGGCCGAAGCCGTGTCACCGGGAGCGCTGGTAATCGTGCCCTTCGGACACCAGCGGGTGCAGGGCGTTGTCCTGCGCCACATCGAGACCCCCGAAGTGGCGAAAACGCGCCCTGTGGAAGCCCTGGTGGATGAAGCCCCCGTGCTGAACCCATTGCAAATGGAATTGGCTGACTGGCTGGCCGAGGAAACCCTCTCGCCCCTTGGGGCCTGCATTGATCTGATGCTGCCCCCCGGGTTGAGCCAGCACAGCGACATCCTCGTCCGCTTGAACCCTGGGGCGGGACGGGATGAAGCAGCGCTTTCCCCCCTGGAAAAACAACTGGTCCACCTCCTGGAGCGGCGCGGCGATCTGCGCGGACGTCAAATTGACGCCTTCATCCGCCATGTCACATGGCGCGGCGCCCTGCGAAACCTGGTCCGGGCCGGGATTGTCCACACCCACAGCATCCTGCCCCCGCCGAGGGTCAGCCCAAAGACCGTCCGCACTGTTTCCCTGACCGTCCCCCGGGAAACCCTTGATTCCCTGGAAGAGCCCCTCAGCCGGGTGGGCCGGGTGCACGAACGGCGCCTGAGGATTCTGCACCTGCTGGCAGAAGAACCCCTGCCTGTGGAGACAAAACAGATCTATGACCGGACGGGCGGGAAAAACAGCGATCTGAAGGCCCTGGAAGAATCCGGGCTGATCCGAATTGGCCAATCCCAGGTCTGGCGGGATCCCCTGGAAGCCTACAACTTCATCCCCGCCGACCCCCCACCCCTCACCCGGGACCAGCAAAAAGCCTGGGAAAGCCTGCAGCAGGGCCTGGAGGCCGTCCGGGAGGGCCGGGCGCCCTCCCCTTTCCTCCTGCATGGCGTGACCGGCTCCGGCAAGACGGAGCTGTACCTGCGGGCTGTCCGGGGCACCCTGAAGATGGGCCGGGGGGCGATCATCCTCGTCCCGGAGATCTCCCTGACCCCCCAGACGGTCAAACGCTTTCTGGCGCGCTTCCCGGATCAAGTTGGGGTGGTGCATTCCCAACTTTCCGAGGGGGAACGCTATGATACCTGGCGCCGGGTCCGCAACGGGCAATTGCCCGTCATCGTGGGCCCGCGCAGCGCGCTCTTCATGCCCCTGCCCAACCTGGGGCTGATCGTGGTGGATGAATGCCACCACGAGTCCTACGATCAGCAGGAAAGCCAACCCACTTACCGCGCCGCCCGGACGGCTGTCGCCTGCGCCCGGCTGGCCGGGGCCGCTGTGATTCTGGGCTCCGCCACCCCCCGGGTGACCCAGTTTCACAAAACAACCACAGGGGAATGGGACTATCTGCCCCTGCCGCGGCGCATCCTGGCCCACCGTGAGACCATCGCCCATCACGCCCGTCGCCTGGGGCTGCACCTGCCCCTGCATCCCGGGGAGGGCCAAACGGCCGATCTGGGCCTACCGGAAGTCTCCATTGTGGACATGCGCCGGGAACTGCACCAGGGCAACCGCAGCATCTTCAGCCGGGAACTTGTGGGAGCCCTGCAGCGGGTTCTGGCGGCTAACCAGCAGGCGATCCTGTTCCTCAACCGGCGCGGGACCGCGACCTATGTCTTTTGCCGTGACTGCGGGCATGTCATCACTTGCCCCCGGGACGACAAACCCCTGACCTACCACCGCTCCCAGAACGGCTTGCTCTGCCACACCTGCGGCTACCAGCGCCAGGTGCCCGGGAAATGCCCGGCCTGCGGCGGGCCCAACATCAAACAACTGGGCACGGGCACAGAGAAAGTGGAACAGCTTGTGCGGGAACGTTTCCCGAGCGCGCGCACCCTCCGCTGGGATGCTGAAACCACCCGCCGAAAAGGGGCCCACGAAGAAATCCTTTCCCAATTCACTGCCCATGAAGCGGATATCCTCATCGGCACCCAGATGCTGGCCAAGGGCCTCGATTTGCCCCTGGTGACCCTGGTTGGGGTGATCCTGGCTGAGGTGGGCTTGAACCTGCCGGATTTTCGGGCCACCGAGCGCACTTTCCAGGTGCTGACCCAGGTGGCCGGGCGCGCCGGACGCAGCCCCCTGGGGGGGAAGGTGATCCTGCAAACCTATGTTCCGGACAACTACGCCATCCGGGCAGCAGCAGGCCATGATTATTCCACCTTCTACCAGCGGGAAATGGCCTACCGGCGAGAGCTGCGCTATCCGCCCTTCACCCGCCTGGTGCGCTTGGAATACCGCCATCACGATCCACGGGAAGCGGAAACTGCCGCCCGGGCCCTGGCCAAACATCTTCGGAAAATGATCCGGGAGGAAAAACCCCAAATCGAGATGATCGGTCCGGCCCCGTGCTTCTTCTCCCGCGCCTATGGCAAATACCGCTGGCACATCATCCTGCGCGGGCCTGATCCGACCGTCCTGCTCCGGGAGCGCCTCCCGGCAGATTGGGACGTGGTCGTGGACCCCTCCAGCCTCCTCTGACCTCCTCTGAACCCGCCAAAACCCTGCCAGAGTGGGGGACCAATCCGGCCCACTCACGTTATAATAGAGTGCAGCCTGATTCACCACGCACACGGGAAGATACCCTTTGCAACGTCTGAAACACGCTTTTCGCTTCATCCGCACCAGCTTGAAGCTGGCCTTCACAACCCCCGAACTCATGGCGCCCCTGCTCTTGCTCCTCCTGGGCGGTTTGGGGGTCCTCCTCCTGGCGGCCCTCCCCATCGCCCTGACGGTCGGCCTGATCGGCCCGGGGACCCTCGGGTTGTTGCTGACCGGTTTTTTCAGCGCTCTCGGCCTGGCCAGCCTGCATATCTGGGGCGAGATGGTCGCCCTGCAAATATCCGCAGCCTTTTCTGAGGCCATCCAAAAAGACAAAGCCCCGGAAAAAGCCCAGCATCCCATCAAAACCCATTGGAAAGACGTCCTGGTCCTCTCCCTGGGCCTGCCCCTCCTGCAGATTAGCAATGGAATTCGGGAGATCTTCGCCAAAAGCCCCCCGCCGGGGGCGGACTGGCGCGAAATCCACCACCTTCTGGTGCCCCTGATCAGTCTGGAGAACCGGGATCTCAAAGATGCCATCAAACGCCTGCAAGGGATCCTCGATGAAAAGCTCCTGCGGTTTCACCCCCGGGTGGTGCAGGTGGATCTGGTCGCCCAGGCCTTCATCCTGACCCTGACGGCCCTCGGCCTGGGGCTGGGGTTCATCAGCGGTCTGGCCATCGCCGCTCCCCTTGCCGCGAGCCCCTGGCGGCGGGTCCTGGGAGCCGCCATTGGCGCGCTGGTTGCCGGCCTGTTCACTCTCTCCGGCCTCGCCTTGGGAAAAACCACCCGGACCTGCTATCACACTGCCCTCTATGAATGGGTGCACAATGTCGAAAACGCCCGGGCCTCCGGAGATGCCGGACGCGCCCATCCACCGGAGATCCTGCGGGACATCCTGAGCAAAAAATGATCTGTTAAGAGGAACAAAACCATGCAGAAACGACGGGAAGTACTCACCTGGAATGAAGTGGATCAACTGATTGACCACCTTTTACCCCAATTTGAATTGACCTTTGATGGCATGATCATGGTCACCCGGGGCGGGATCATCCCCGGGGGCATGCTAGCCGAAGCCATGGATATCCAAAAAATGCTGACTGCCGCTGTGGATTTCCCCTCCGAATTGGAAGAGATGCAGCGGCCCCGGCTCCTGGCCTGGCCCAATTTTCTGATGTTTCCGGACGATTCGCTCTTGAGCGGTGAACGAATCCTGATTGTTGACGATGTCTGGGGCTCCGGCCGGACGATCACCTCAGTCCGCAACCGGGTTTCAGCAGCCGGCGGCTTCCCCTACACCTGCGTTCTGCATTTCAACCCCTACCGCAATCTCTTCGGCACCAACCGCCCGGACTATTTCGCCGCCATCACCGACGCCTTCATCGTCTATCCCTGGGAAATTGACCGGGACGCCACGGGGTCTCTGCTGCATGATCTCTGATCCCGGACCGCATTCCAGGCCCCATGCCCGGCCGGCCTGACCTGGCAGCAGCCGCTGCCGCCAATCGGGCTTCCTGCATGACCAATCCGAACCACAAGGAGGAAAAACCCATGCCGTTCCACATCGGAAGTTACCGTCCCATCTATCTCTGGGGAGGCCCCGGCACCATTCGCATGAACAAAATCAAGTTCATGGACTATCCCGTGGATGAGGGCGTCCACCGCGCCGTGCACAGCGAACCCGTTGCTCACCAGGTTCTGGATCAAATCCATGCCAACTGGGTGCACCTCATGTACGATTGGGGCTTCCCCCCGGAGGCGGAGCAGGAAGACTGGGAGGACTTTCGAAAAGCAGCCGCAGTCTACCATGCGGCCGGGACGCCCATCTTTGCCTATATCCAGACATCCAACTGCGTTTTTGAAGGCAGCTTCACGGAAAAAGACTGGTATGTCCGGGACCCCAAAGGGCGCAAGGTCTACTACTACTCCAGACGCTACATGGTGGATTGGACCCACCCCGACTGGATCCAGCACCTCAAGGATCTCATTCGCGGGGCCATCGCGCGCGGTGCCGATGGAATTTTCTTTGATAATCTCTGGTATGGACAGCAGCCAAGCAGCCTGATGGGCGGCTGGCTGGGCGGCGCGGGGTGCTATTGTGCGCGCTGCCAGGCTCTCTATCGCCAGGAATCCGGCCAGCCCATCCCCGAAAAGATCCTCCCGGAGCGGCCTGAGGTGGCCCACTACCTCCGCTGGCGTGCTGAACAGGTCACCACGACCCTCCAGGAATTGGCCGACATGATCCACACCCTCAAACCGGATGCCCCCATCAGCGCCAACGACTACGATGTGACCATGCGCAACAGCCTGCTGATCTACGGCATTGATGTCGAAGCCCTGGCCCGCATCCAGGATGTGATCATGGTGGAAAATTTTGCCCTGCCCCGCTGGGATCAGGAGCCCCACCCCCGTCTGGCCAACAACGCCCTCACCATTCGCAACACCAGGGAGTTTGTCCAGGGCCAGGCCCATCTGAGCGTGCTGTCCTACGACGTGGGCATTGGCTTTGACCCGGTCTATCCGCCCCGCCGGCACCAACAGGGCATCGCCGAAGCGGCCGCCTGCGGCGCCAGCATGACCATCAAAGGCACGGAATACAACGATGGGGAGAAAATGACCCTCCTGACCGATCCGGCCTATGCCGTCCAACAGAAAGCTATTGGAAACCTCAACCGCTGGCTGGAAGATCACCAGGAGCTCTATCAAAATCGGACCAACGCCGCACCGGTAGCCCTCCTGCATCCGGAAGAAGACCTCTGGCGCCACTGGCATGCCCTGGCGCCGGTCTACCATGGGGCCAGCCAGGTACTGACCTGGGCCGGGATCCCCTGGCGGGTTCTGCGCAAGGGCGATCCGACCGAAGGCATCAAGGCCGTGCTGCACTTCGGAAAGGAAAAACCGGACATTGCAGACCCAAACCTGAACCTGATTCATGTGCCCGATCTGGCTGGCTGGGCCTGGGGCAAACCCAGCGCCGTGGCCAGGGGCGGTTTCTGGCATTCCCTTGCTACGGGAGCCAGCGCCTTCCTTTTGCGGTCCTATCACGGCAGCAAATTCGCCCGGCGGCTGATGGACCGGATGCACATGGCCCGAATCGTCTCCCAAACCTCCCTCTTCAACCTGCCACAGTCCCCTGCACGGGACGCCCTGCTGCAAGCCCTTCCCGAGGAACTCTTCCCCCTGGCCGCAGCGGAGCACCCCGTCCTGATAGAAGTTTGGGCCCGAAACGACCAACGGCAGATCCATCTGATGAACTATGCCAGCCAGCCCCAGGAGGTGACCCTCACCTTCGCAGCCCCGGTCAGCGCCCGTTGGATTTCGCCGGATGCGGCAGGGGAGGAGAAATCCCTGCAGGGACGGACCCTGACCTTTCCTGTGGACATCTACAGCATCCTGATTCTGGCCTGATTCCCGTCCTGGGGTCGGGCTCCGACCCGCTTTAACAGCTATAATTGGACCAGACCAATCCTTGATCCATCCCGGAGGAACCCTTCATGGACAGACCCGTTCGCTGGTATGACTATATCACCATCAACATTTTCTACTTTGCCCTGACAGCCCGGTCCCAAACTCTGACGCCACTGATCCTGCCCCTGCTGGTGCAGCAGTTCATGGGGGATGCTATCAAAGGAGCGGCCTATGGCAACCTGCGTCTGTGGGCGCTGATGATCGCCGTGCTGGTGCAGGCTGTGATCGGCATCCTTTCCGACCGCAGCACCTCCCGGTTTGGGCGGCGGCGCCCCTTCATCCTCATCGGAGGTCTCACCGAAATTCTGGTTTTCATCGGCATCGGCGTGATCGCCGCCACACTGGAAGGCGCAACCGGCTATTGGGTGCTCTTCGGCACCTATATCCTCTCCATGCTTTCTTCCAACACAGGCCATGCCGCCGTGCAGGGCCTGATCCCCGATCTGGTGCCGGAGGAAAAACACGGCCGCTTCTCCGGGGTCAAGGCCTTCTTCGAACTGCCGGTTCCCCTGATCTTTGTTTCCTTTGTGATCACAAAAATGGTTGAAAACGGCAACCTGTGGGGCGCCTTGCTGACTCTGAGCGGAATCGTCTTTGTCTGCACCCTCATCACCATGCTCGCGCCGGAAAAACCCATCAAAGAGCCCCCCTACCCCTTCACCTGGAAGCCTATTCTGCGCCTCCTGGCGATGACCGGGGCCTTCACGGTGGTGATCCTGGGCACAGGCGCCCTGGTCCAGTGGGCCAATGGTCTGGCCCTGACCCTGCCCCAAACCACCGGCCTGATCATCAACGCGGCTGTGGGCGTGCTGGGCATGACCATTGCAGTTGTGCTGGGGGTGTGGGCCAGTGTCCGCATCAGCATCGGGGGAACCGGCAAGGGCGACAATGCCTCCTTCACCTGGTGGGTCATCAACCGTCTGGCCTTTCTGGTCGGCTCCACCAACCTGGCCAGCTTCGTCCTCTATTTTCTCCAGGAACGCTTCCCTGGGCTGGAAGGGGCGGAAGCCGCCGGCCCAACCGCCATGCTGGTGATGTTTGTCGGCGTGGCAATCCTCATATCCAGCATCCCGGCCGGCTGGCTGACCGATAAGTTCGGCAAGAAGCCGGTTTGCGCCTTCAGCGGCGCGCTGGCCACCGTCGGGACCATCATCGTCACCACCTCCATCAGCATGCTCATGCTCTATATCGGCGGCCTCCTGGTGGGAATCGCCATCGGATTTTTCTACTCCGCCAGTTGGGCCCTGGGCACCACCCTTGTTCCCAAATCCCAGGCCGGCCGCTACCTCGGCATCCAAAATCTGGCCGGGGCCGGGGCCGGGGCCATCGGGGCCTACATCGGCGGCCCCATCGGGGATGGCGTCGGATTCACCCTGCTCATGAGCATCTTCGGCCTGCTTTTCCTGATCTCCACTCTGGCCCTGTTTGGCGTCCGCGAAAAAGCCCTCAAAGGTGGCGAAAACGCCAGGGCCTGAAGCCCCACGTGGCCCATCGCACCATAAAAAAATGCGCCCTGGACGGATATGGATCCATCCAGGGCGCTTCTGGTCTCAGCGCCTATTCCCGGTCTTTTTCCAACACCACCACCAGCAACGACGCTGGCGGCAACGCCAGGTCCATCCAGGCAAAGCGCAGCCGCGGCGGCGCTGCCGGGCGCACCCCCACCACCTCCGGCTCATCAGCGGTGTTGGCTGCCAGCGGCCCGGGCCCTGACATCAACCAGGCCCCGGTGGCGCGATAGCGCTTCTTCTTGGCGCCTTTCAGATAGGCCATCAATTTGGCCGGTTTGAGGGGATGCCGGTTGGTCACCCCCACCACCACCCGGTTTGCGTCCGCAGAGCGGGTGGCCGTCACGTCAATATATGGCACCTGGTCCTTCTCGCTGATGTTCAAACCCAATCCCTCCGCCTTGAAGGTGGGGCTCCAATGGGAAACGGCCAGGGCCTGATCTTCCATATGACGGTACAGCAGGAAAGGAAAATACAAGGGCGTGGGGAAGGCTGATTTCTCGGGTGGGTTGACTATCACCGGCAGCACATTCACCAGCATGGCAATATTGGCAATCTGCAAATGGTTGCATTGCCGGTGAAAGGCATTCAGCATCCCGGCCACATACAGGCCGTCCCGCAGGGTATAGGTCAGGTCATGCATGCTGCGCGCCCCGGGGGGCGGCGGGAGCTTGACATTGTATTCATCCAGGGCAACCGCAATCTCACGGTCCGGACAGACCGAGTGAATTGTGTCCGCCATTCGTCGGATTGCATCCTCCACGCTGTGGGGGGCCGAAACAAGGCTGTGATACAGGCTTTCCGGATCGTAGCTCTCCCGATAACCCTCCTCGCTGGGCTGATACAGGTGAAAAGAGAGGGCATCAATTTTTTCGCCAATCCCTTCCAGCACCGTCCGGTTCCAGCCTTCGGCGTCGCGGGGGTCTCCCGCCAGATGGTCCAACCCCACTGCCACAAGCTGAATAGTGGGGTCCGCCTCCCGCATGGCATTGATGAACGGGCCAATCCGCCGGACATATCCGGCGGCATCCGTGTGGCCGATCTGCCATTCACCCCAAACCTCATTCCCCAGGCCCCACAAACGAACACCGTAGGGGGCCGGGTGGCCATTTCGGGCCCGACGCGCCCCCTCGGGGGAGTCAACCGGTCCATTGCAATAGGACACCCAGCGCGCCGCTTCCTCCGGGGTGCCGGAACCATCATTGATCACCAGATAGGGGTCCGCGCCAACCGCCTGGCAGAAGGCTAAAAACGCATCCGTGCCCACCCAGTTCGGATCCTCCACATGCCAGGCGCGGTCCACATGCACCGGGCGGGATTCCCTGGGGCCAATCCCTTCCTCCCAGTGATAATCGCTGGCGAAATTGCCCCCCGGGTAGCGGATATTGCCTGGCCGAATCGCTTTCACCAGGTCCAGCACGTCCGGGTCCAGGGCTGCGCCCTCCGGGGTGAAAACGCCGCCGTAAACGCAGTTCTCCAGATGCTCAACAAAATGGCCGTAAATATGGGGGTTGATCTCCCCGATGACATCCTCCAGATTCACAACCAGTTCAGCCCGCAGCGTGCCGCGAAACACCCGCTGAAAAATACTGCCCCGGGGATAGCCTGCGGCCTGTGCGGGTGCCGCGTCTGCATGAACGCCAAAGCTGAGGGTTCCCACCTCCCGGGTGCGGACATCCAACCGCAGACGTCCCTCTCCCAGCCCGTGTCCCTGCACCGTCACATGCAACAGCCGATCAACGGGCAAGGCCAGGGGCTCTTCCGGAGAAAGGTCTGCAGCCTGGATTTCAGGTCCTTCCGCAAGCTGCAGCAGGATCTTCTCCGGGGGGATCGGCTCCCCATCCCGTTCCAGGGCAAAAGCCTGGACCGTGGCAGGGGCATAGGTGTCCTTGATGTCAAAGGCGAACCCGTCTCCCACAATCCGCAAGCTGTCCTTGAGGAACATCTTCCGGAGGATAAATTCGGGGATTTTTGGCGCCATGACGCATCATCCTTTCTTTTTCTGCTGCACAGGTTTCCGCCGTACAAGGAGAAGCGGGATCAACGCCAGCAGGGTGACCACAGCCGAAACCTGGAAAATGAGGGGGGTGGGCACAAAACCGGCCTGGCCGTCCAGAATCACCGGCTTTCCAAAGCGCGAGCCCAGCCAGCCGCCGATCAAGGGGCCGGGGATCATGGTGAAAGCCACCATGAAGAGCACATAATACCCTGCGAAAAGACCGCGGCTCTCATTGGGGAACAGATCCTTGCTCCAGGCCAGAGCGGCAATCGTCCAGGCCGCATTTGGCGCCAGCCAGAGGATGCCCGTCAGCAGGAGCAGGACAAAATTCCCCGTGAGGGAAAAGGCGATCAGGCCAACCGCCTCCAGGATCACAGCCAGCACCGCCACCGGATAGCGCCCCCAGCGGTCCACCAGCACACCAATGGGAAAGGCCGCCAGGATGCCTCCGACCAGAATTGCGACGCCCACCAGAAGGGAATACTGCAGCGCATCGAGCTGGATGTAGTGTTCGAGATACACCACCAGATAGGGGAAGAAGATATTCTGCCCCAGCCCAAACAGGGAGACGGCGATCATCACCACAAAGAAATCCCGGTTTTTCCGGAGATTTTCGATGCGGAAGGTTGTGAGGATTTGCTCCCAATACCTGCCCTGCGGGGGTTCCTCCGGCTGCACCTCCCGCAACAAAGGGGCGCTGATCAGCCCCACCAGGAGCACCAACCCACCCACGATATAGAAGAAGGCCTGGTAGCCCAACAGGTCAATCACAATGCCTGCGCCCCCATAGACGATCAGGATGGAAAGCCACTTCATGATCTCCAGGGCCCCGGTCACCTTACCGCGGTTTTCAACGGTGGTGACATCTGCCACATAGGCATTGAAGGCAGCGTCATTGGCGGTGGCGCCAAAAAACGTCATCAGGGAATCCAGCAGAATCGCCATGAAAACCCCAGCGGAGATGGTGTCCAGGTTGGCCGAGGTGGGAAAGAGGGCGGTGAACACACCCCAGGCAATGTATCCCACTACCAAATATGGCTTGCGACGCCCCCACCGGGTGCGGGTGCGGTCGCTGAGCGCGCCCATGAAAATGGCCGTGAGGGTCGAAACCAATGCCGTGATGGCCACCATCCAACTGATCGGGCGCGGATCCGGGGTGATCTCATTATATAAGAAAGTGTTGAAAAACTGGTTTTCGACCGCCCAGGCCAACTGGCCGGCGAAACCAAGAACCAGCAGGGCCACCCACAGGGACTTGGATATTTTCGGGGCCTGTTCCGGGCTTTGCTGCTGAGGGGATTGGGGAGGTTGGCTCATTGCAAGATGTCCTTTCAAGAAACACTGGGGGTGGAAAGGCTGACAGGCACTGGCCCGATCGCCTGCTTCAAGTCTATAAGAACTCCTTCAACCTGTCAACGCGCCAGTGGAAAAAAGCGCGCCCCTGGCGAAGTTTCCCTGGGCGGGAGCGGCCCGAGGTCGAACAGAGGCCAATCCCCGGCTGGACAAGGATTGGTGATTCCCCACCGAACGTGGTAAACTGGATGGGCATTAAAAACAGAAACGGAAGCTATTTCTTATGCGCGTAATTTACCCATTTACAGCCATAGTCGGCCAGCAGCGCATGCGCCGGGCCCTGGTTCTGAACGCCATTGACACCCGGATTGGCGGCGTCCTGATCCGCGGCGAGCGCGGTACCGCCAAATCAACCGCAGCCCGAGCCCTGGCGGCCCTGCTCCCCCCCGTCCAGGTGGTGGAAGGCTGCCGCTTTGGTTGCGACCCCCAGAAACCGGTCACCTGGTGCACGGAATGCCGGGAGCGATTTGCGAACAAAGAGGACCTGCCCGTGGAAACCCGGCAGACGCCCTTCGTGAACCTGCCCGTCTCCGCCACCGAAGATCGGGTGGTGGGCACCCTGGATATCGAAAAAGCCATTCAGAAGGGTGAACGGCACTTTGAACCCGGGGTCCTGGCCGCGGCAAATCGGGGTCTGTTGTACATTGACGAGGTCAACCTGCTGGACGACCATGTCGTGGATGTCCTCCTGGACTCCGCGGCCATGGGCATGAACATCGTCGAAAGGGAAGGGATTTCCTTTTCTCATCCCGCCCGGTTCATCCTCGTGGGCACCATGAATCCGGAAGAAGGGGACCTGCGGCCCCAACTGCTGGACCGCTTTGCCCTGTCGGTGGAAATTCACGGCATCCTCGACCCGCGCCAGCGGGTGCAGATCATGGAGCGCAACCTGGCCTTCGAGGCCGATCCGGAGACCTTCCGGGAAGAATGGCTTCCCCAAGAACGGGAATTGTCCCGGCAGATCGCCCAGGCGCGCACCCTGGTGGACTCGGTCCGCTATACCACCCGGGATCTGCTGGTGATCGCGGATCTGACAGCCCGGATGCAGGTGGACGGCCACCGGGCCGATCTGGTGATCCTGAAAGCCGCCCGAGCCCATGCCGCTTTTGAAGGACGGGAGAACATCAACTCCCGGGATATCGCCCTGGCAGCCGAACTGGCCCTGCCCCACCGGGTCAAGGCCGGCCCCTTCCGCCAGTCCGAAATGGGTATCACCCAGCTTGAAGAGCATATCGAACAGCTCAAGGGCGCCGCCACCCAGGGAGAATCCAGGGAAAGCGAGGAAACCGAGGGTGAAGGCGAGTCCGGTCAAAAAAAAAGTCCGCCACCCCCCATCTCGAACTTAGCCACGAACCCCCTGGACCCGAGTCCCTAGAGCCCAGCCGGCAGGACATCTTCCAGGGCTCTCCGGGGACGCGAGGCTGATCGGTCTGATTGCCCGCTTCGACCTCATGAAGGACCAGCCCAACTTCCTTCGCGCGGCGGATATCCTGGCCGGCGAGGAACCGGCGGT
>DAOTUG010000217.1:0-9260 GCA_034437335.1 Anaerolineaceae bacterium | reverse complement strand
GACCCAGCAGAGCGTCAACATTGCGGAATTTACATTTGAAACGAAATATGATTCTGACCGTAGTTCTGCAGGCAAATGGATCCTCTCCCATGTCATCCACCAATGGCCATTCATTATCATGGCACTTATAGGAGCTATCAGCAATGCTGCCCTGGCCAGTGTTGTTCCTATCTATATCGGCAAAGCGTTCAATGAGGTTATCTCAGAAGACCCATCGTTGATCTTGGTTGGAAATTACGCCCTCATCATTGGAATTTCCCAGACCATTCGGGGAGTGCTTCAATTTACCAGAAACTTTGGTTTTGAAATCATCGCCCAAAAGATCGAACGGTTTGTTCGGCAGGAATTGTATGTGAATCTATTGGGGAAAAGCATGACCTTCCACAACCTGCAATCGGTGGGAGACCTTATGGCTCGGGCAACCAATGATGTCAGGGAAATTAACTATATGTTCAGCCCTGGCTTCAACCTGGTGGTCGGATCCTTAAATTTCCTCTTCATCCCACTTTTTGTGGGCCCCACCTACCACATTGCCCTCATAATTACCCCAGCTGCTTTCATCATCTTGTATGTCATCACACTTTGGCATTATCTGAACATTCTCAGGCCCATCACCAACGAAGTCAGAGCAGCCTTTGGCGATCTGAACAGCCGTCTGGCTGAGGCCATTGACGGGATTGAAGTCGTCAAGGGAACAGCCCAGGAAGATGCAGAAATTGAACGGTTCAAGCAAAATGCTATTCGTTATCGCAATGCTTCCATTGAACAAGGAGATGTCGAGAGCCGTTTCCTGCCCCTGCTCCTCCTTGGAATTACAAATGCGGTCGGATTAGGCCATGCCTTGTTTTTGTACCAGAATGGACTGATCACAGTTGGTGATGTGATTGCCTATTTTGGGACGCTGTCCCTACTGGGATTTCCAACCTTCGTCTCTCTCTTTGCCTACTCTCAGATCTCTCTGGGATTCGCAGGGGCCAGACGGATCCTGGAATTAATGAACACCGAGAATAGATTGGACCAGAACATTGAAGGCCTCTCCAAAGCGATTGAAGGAGAAATCGTCTTTGAGAACGTATTTTTCAACTACCAGGGACAGGATACAATACTGGAGGACATCAGTTTTTCCGTGAAGCCCGGGCAAACCGTGGCAATTGTCGGTCAAACCGGTTCCGGAAAGACCTCTCTGGTCAAACTCATCAACCGGACCTTTGACGCCGACCAAGGACAGGTGTTGATTGACGGCGTGAATGTCAAGGCCTGGAATCTCGAGGCATTGAGGAATCAAATCTCCATCATTGAGCAGGATGTTTTCCTCTTTTCACGCTCCATTGAAGAGAATATCGCCTTTGGTAGGCCAGAAGCAACCAGAGAAAAGGTTATCCAGGCTGCAAAAGAAGCCCAGGCGCATGAGTTCATCCTCGATTTTGATGAGGGTTACGACTCAGTCATAGGAGAGCGGGGGGTGACGTTATCCGGTGGCCAGCGCCAGCGTCTTGCCCTGGCCCGAGCCTTCTTAACCAATCCAAGTATCCTTATCCTGGACGACTCCACCAGCGCAATAGACAGTGAAACAGAGGATCGGATCCAACGCGCAATCTTCCGGGCTGCAGAGGGCCGAACAACCCTTATCATCACCCACCGCCTTTCTCAGATCCGTTGGGCAGACAAAATCCTCGTACTGCGAAAAGGGCGGGTAACCGCCTTTGGAGAACATGAAGCGTTAATGCAGACATCCAAAGCCTATCGTCAGATTTTTAGCGAGTAATTATGGGATTCTTTTCGGGTTTAGCCGCAGAAAAATATGATCGTCAATATTCCGACAAACAACTCTTCAGACGCATTCTGGATTATTTTAAAAAACAATCTAAAAAGCTGATCATTGTAGGCTTGATGATCCTGCTTCGGGGCGTCATTGATGCCTTTTCGCCAGTCATCGTCGCCCGTGGATTGGACCAGGTGACCAGGGAAAGCATTTCCACCCGGTTCATTTTATTACTTTCCGGCGTCATCCTTGCATTGGGTGTGGTCAGTTGGCTTGCGAATTTGCTGCGCCGCCGGTATACGGCCCGAGCCATCGCAGAATTGATCCGTCAATTGGCCACAGATGCGTTCCAGGCCTCCGTGCGTCAGGACCTGTCCTTCCATGACAGCTTCTCCTCAGGGAAAATTGTCTCACGAATCACCTCGGATACCCGAGATTTTGGGCAATTGGTGACCCTGACCACAGATGTTCTGATGCAATTAATCTCATCCATCATTTTGGCCGTCATCCTGGTCAGAACAGAGTGGCGCCTGGCCATCTTTGTGTTTGCATTGATTCCCCTGCTCTTTTTGCTTGTGCTCCGATATCGGCATGTAGCTCGGAAGATAACACGGGAAGGAATGCGTGCCATGGCAAATGTGAACGCGACTATCAAAGAAACCGTCAGCGGCATTGCGATTGCCAAGAATTTTCGCCAGGAAGATACCATTTATGAAGAATTTTCCGAGGCGAATATGACCTCCTACGAGGTGAACATCAAACGCGGACTGGTCCTCTCAGTCGTCTTCCCGGTCCTGAGGACCATCGGGGGCATCGCTACTGCGTTATTGGTCTACTTTGGCGCGATGACCGTGTTGGATGGTCTGGTTACCGCCGGCGCCTGGTACCTTTTCCTCTCAACCCTGGATCGTTTTCTCTTTCCTGTGATGAGCATCTCCTCCTTTTGGACCCAGGTCCAAACCGGACTCTCGGCTGCTGAGCGGATTTTTGCTCTGATTGATGCGGAGCATTCAGTCAAACAGGAGGCTTTTCTCACACCAGAGCGGCTTGAGGGTCGAATCGAGATGGAACATGTGGATTTTCGCTACAATGACGAGGAACCTGTCCTCGTGGATTTCTCGATTCACATCAAGCCTGGAGAAACTCTGGCGCTGGTTGGTCACACTGGCGCTGGAAAAACATCCATCGGCCGGCTGATCGCGCGCTTCTATGAGTTTCAAGGTGGAGAAATCCGCATTGATGGAACGGATATCCGCACATTTGACCTGGTCGCTCTGAGAAATCAGATGGGTATTGTGTCGCAGGTGCCTTTTCTCTTTTCCGGATCCGTTGAAGAGAATATCGCGTATGGATGTTCCGGTGGATGCGATCGGGAAGAAATCTACCGCATCGCAAATCAAATCGGTGGTGGGGAGTGGCTGGATACTCTACCGGAAGGCCTGGATACCCAGGTGGGTGAAAGAGGCTCTCAGCTTTCCATGGGACAGCGTCAGCTTGTGGCCCTGATTCGTGTCCTGATCCAGAAACCGGCAATTTTCATCCTTGATGAGGCTACCGCATCCATTGACCCCTTCACTGAAAAACAAATCCAATCCGCCCTGGATATGATCTTATCCGAAACGACCAGCATCCTCATCGCCCACCGCCTCTCCACGGTGCGCTCCGCCGATAGAATCCTTGTGATGCGGGAGGGAGAAATCATCGAGGAAGGCAATCATGCAGCCCTGATGGATCAGGGTAAACACTATGCCGAACTCTATAACACCTATTTCCGACACCAATCTTTGGAGTATGTGGAGCAATCCAAAAAATTTCTGAAAAAATGAATAATGATTCAGGAGAAATCAATATCCGCCCAGATCAAAATCCTTCTGGGCGGTTTTTCTTCGGGTAAACCAATCAAGAACACAATTGAGCTATTCTTTTGGCATCGTGCCAAAAACATAATCCCAGAGGGGAGACGACACGCCATAACGCTTGTCCGGTGTTTGAAAATGATGATGCATATGATGCTGCCGCACCATGCGTAAGTACCCCCGTTTTATTGGGAAATGGTGTGTGCCATAGTGAAGCACATCATATGCCAGGTATCCCAAAATAAAACCGGCAAAGATGGGCGCTACCCATTGTGGAACCATTAAAACGAAACCAAACACAAGAAAAAAAAGACCATAAAAAATCGCGGCCAGTGGGATGCTGACAACCGGGGGCATGACAAGCCGCGTTTTAACCCGGGGCTGTTCATGATGAATGCCATGAAAAAGAAATGTCAACTTTTCCTGCCAGGGATTTTTCGCCGGGAAATGAAACACGAATCGGTGCAATATATATTCCGCAAAAGTCCAGATAAAGAGCCCAGAAACAAAACCTACGGGAAGAAAGATCGGGACACCTGGCTGCTGCGTGAGGGGTTTGTAGAGAAAAAAAGCCACCACAGGCAACCAGATCAGCAAAATTGTTATAGGGCTGATGTGGGTGAAAAACTCCAAAAAATCGGATCGGAACAAACGAATGGGGGCATTTCCAGAGCGATTTGATTTATCTGCCATGTCATCCTTTCTAATTGCACCAGTATTGGTTGAGAGTATACCATACTCAAGGTTCCGATACTGCTGCTTGACTTTTATCTGGGGTGCTTTTAGAATCTTAATGGCAAAAGTTTGATGTTAATGGGAAGAGACCGTTTTTTCATGCGGCACCGAAGGGGCAAGGTTTTCCAACCGAATCTCTCAGGTACACAGACCCATTAAACAGACGTCTCTGGAAATGCTTCCCTTAATGGGGTATTTGACAGAGAGGCGGGATCCTTTTTCGTTAATCAGAATAATTGAATAGGAGTAAATGTATGAACACACCAAAGGGCTTGAAATATGCCAAAACGGATGAATGGGTTAAGGTTGACGGCGATGAGGCCACCATTGGTATAACCGATTACGCCCAGGATCAACTTTCTGACGTTGTCTATGTGGAAATGATGCATGATGAGAGCGACGAAGTTCAAAAAGGGGATACCGTTGCTACCGTTGAATCGGTCAAAGCGGCTGCAGACGTGAACTTCCCCGCCTCGGGTACAATCACCGCGATAAATGAAGCCCTGGCAGATGAACCCGAAATGCTCAACAGCGATCCATTTGGTAGCGGCTGGATGGTGAAAATCACACTGAATGATCCATCTGAGCTGGATGACCTGATGGATGCCGATGGCTATGAAGCCTATAACAAGGAGCGCGAGGGATAATGTTTACCCCCCACACCCCAGAAGAAATCCAGATAATGCTCAAGGCAATTGGGGTGCAGTCAACCGAGGATTTATTTAACCAAGTTCCGGAGAAACACCGTTTCCCGGAACTTGATCTTCCACCAGCATTGAGCGAAATGGAAGCGGCTGCGAACCTGCAGGAAATTGCCTCAGCAAATGCCTCAACGCAAGAGTTTATCAGTTTCCTTGGCGCTGGCGCCTATGATCATTACATCCCTGCGGCAGTGGATATGATCCTCCGACGGGGAGAATTTTATACAGCCTACACCCCCTATCAGCCAGAGGTTTCCCAGGGCACTCTCCAGGCAATTTTTGAGTTCCAATCTCTGATGACGGCCCTGACCGGGATGGATGTCAGCAACGCTTCCCATTATGACGGAGCAACAGCCGCAGCGGAAGCTGTCATTCTCGCCTATCACTTCTTCCGCGGCAAGCGTAAAAAGGTCCTCATTTCCAGAGCGGTCAACCCGCAATACCGGGAAACCATCCGAACCTATATGCAAGGCCTTGAGGATGTGCGGGTCGTCGGTGACAGCCAGGAATTTGGGATTGATCCTGGGATGGAAAATTTACTAGAAGCCATTGATTCGGATACAGCCATTGTATTGGTGCAGTACCCTGACTTCTTTGGCCGCGTTATTGACTATACGAAAATCGTCAAGGAAGCCCATGCCCAGGGCGCCTTGGTTGCCTTTATCTCAAACCCCACCGCGCTGGGTCTCCTGAAACCACCGGGGGATTTCGATGCAGACATCGCCATTGGTGATGGCCAACCCCTTGGCATCCCGCTGTCTTTCGGTGGGCCGTATCTGGGAATTTTTACAACCAAGGAGAAATTTATTCGGAAATTGTCCGGACGGCTTGTTGGTGAAACGGTGGATATGGATGGCAACCGCGCATATGTGCTGACTCTGACTGCCAGGGAACAGCATATTCGACGGGAAAAATCCACTTCCAATATCTGCACAAATCAGGGTCTGATGGCCCTGGCGGCAACGGTCTACCTCAGCTTGCTGGGTAAGGATGGGTTCAAGAAAATGGCCAATCTCTGCTACCAAAAAGCCCATTACACCGCACAGCAGATAGCCAACCTGAAAGGATACGATTTGCCCTTTGAGAAAACCCCCTTCTTCCATGAGTTTGTGGTCAGAACCCCACAACCTGTCAATCAGATCAACCAACTCTTGCAGGACCACTGGATTCTGGGCGGATACGACCTGAGCCAGGACTATCCTGAACTTGGTCAGCATATGCTGGTGGCCGTGACAGAAAAGATCAGCAAACTCGACATTGAAGACTTGACCCATGCTCTGAAGGAGGTGCATCATGACTGAACCAACCCTGTATGAACGCTCTCAGCCAGGCCGCAGGGGAATCACGTACCCAGAACCGGATGTGCCCCTCACAGACTTGCCGCCAGGGTTCGCAAGAGAGAATCTGCCCCTTCCTGAACTGTCAGAACTGGATGTGATCCGCCATTTCACCCGCCTGTCACGGGATAATTACTCCATTGATGGTGGTTTCTACCCCCTTGGCTCCTGTACGATGAAATATAATCCAAAAATCAACGAGGAGGCTGCCCGCCTCCCCGGTTTTACCAGCACCCACCCTTTGCAGCCAACTATCACCGTACAGGGAAATCTCTATCTGATGTACACCCTGCAAGAATGGCTGCAGGAAATCAGTGGGTTTCATCGCGTATGCCTGACGCCGGCCGCCGGCGCCCAGGGCGAACTGGTCGGCGCGTTGATCATCAAGAAATATCATAAAACCAATCAGGACGAAAAACGCGTCAAGATTCTCATTCCGGATTCTGCTCATGGAACCAATCCGGCTACTTCATCCATGAGCGGTTTCAATGTGATCCCGTTGCCCTCCGATGACCGCGGCAATGTGGATCTGGCAGAGGTTAAAAAAGAATGTGATGACACCCTGGCCGGGTTGATGTTGACCAACCCCAATACCCTGGGATTGTTTGAGGAAGATGTGCAAGCTGTCATTGAGTTGGTCCATAATTGCGGCGGCCTGGTCTATGGCGATGGGGCTAACCTGAATGCCCTGTTGGGTATCGTTCGACCTGGAGACCTTGGCTTTGACATTATGCACTTCAACCTGCATAAGACCTTCTCCACCCCCCACGGAGGCGGCGGTCCCGGATCCGGACCGGTTGGAGTCAGCGAAGCTCTCGCTCCCTATCTTCCCGGTCCCATTGTGACCATCCTCGAAGAAGGCGATGAGGAGCAACCTCCTCTGTTTGGCTTTTCCATGCCCCAAAAGTCCATCGGTCGGATGAAAGCGTTTTACGGACATTTTGGGATGCATATCCGGGCTTTCACCTACATCGCCATGCATGGGCCCGCAGGGATGCGGGAAATCGCAGAAAAAGCCGTTCTAAACGCAAATTACCTCATGACACAGATAAAAGAGGACTATGTCCTGCCCTATGATCGCATCTGCATGCATGAATTTGTCGTCGAAGGTGCCTGGGAAGATGTTCCTGACATTCACGCGCTGGACATCAGCAAACGGTTGATGGACTATGGATTCCACCCACCCACCAATTATTTCCCCCTCATTGTTCATGAAGCTCTGATGATCGAGCCAACCGAAACAGAGAATAAAGAAACCCTGGACGCCTTTGCTGTTGCTATGAAAGCCATTGCCAAAGAAGCTCGGGAAAATCCGGAATTGCTGCAGAAAGCGCCTTACAAAACCCCTGTCCGCCGCTGCGATGAAGTCAAAGCAGCCAGAGAATTGGTTCTGTGCTGCTGGATGCCCGACGCCCTTTGAACGTAACAGTAAATTGAATCCGTTAAAACTCATAGACGCTGGGAAACACTTCCCAGCGTCCAAATTTTAACCTCATCTGATGACTTAATCCTTCAGCAACAAACTCACCGGACAGTGATCAGATCCCATGATATCGCCGTGAATTACCACATCTTCAACCTGGGGCATCATCCCCTCGGAGACGAGGAAATAATCCAACCGCCAGCCGATATCCCGCTCTCGTGAGTTGAAGCGATAGGTCCACCAGGTATATACTTCTTCTTCAGGATGCAATTCCCGATAAGCATCTTTAAAACCATGCTCCAGATATTTATCAATCCATTCCCGCTCTTCTGGCAGGAAACCGGTATTCTTCTCATTGGATTTTGGATTCGCAAGGTCAATTTCCTGGTGGGCGGTGTTGAAATCCCCGGTAATGATGACCTGGGTACCCTGGTCATGCAATGCATCACAGATCCCCAATAGTTCCTCATAAAATTCCAGCTTGAAAGGCACCCGTTTGTTTCCGGAACCGCCATTCGGGAAGTAAATATTAAATAAGACGAAATCTTCAAATTGAGATCGGATAACCCGACCCTCCACATCGAATTTATCAATACCCAGTCCTTTTTCGGTGGTCACGGGAGTCGTCTTATGAAAAGTTGCCACACCACTGTAGCCTTTGCGCTCAGCAGGATTCCAGACTGCATCATATCCTGAAATCCGGGCTTCTTCCCCCGTTATTTGATCCAATTGAACTTTGACTTCTTGTAAACAAAGCACATCCGGGTCAACGCCAGGTACCCATTCCAACGCATTTTTTCTCAAGATGGCCCGGTAACCATTCACATTCCAGGTTGTAATTTTCATTTTCGCTTCTAACCTTTCCAATAACCCTATGGTAAACTTGATATTTGCAATACGATGAAAACGAGTTAGTTTGATTTTACTCAGACCTGGCACAAATAAAAAGGGCCAACCACAATTATGACAGGTGCACAAAAAAAGGGAACAAAACCAACCTGGATCATCGGGATTTTATTGGTCTCCATGCTGCTAATAAGTTTTAAACCGGGTCTTGCTGAATCTCTGCATCAAGAGGGGCCGGTTTATATCGTTCAGGCGGGGGATACACTGAACTCCATTGCCCTCCGGTTTGGCATCTCTGCAGACACATTACAGCAGGCCAATGGGATTACTGACCCCAATGCCCTGAAAATCGGCCAACGGTTGGTGATTCCTGGTTTAGTAGGGATTTCAGGCGTACTGACATCAGAAATATTGTCCTTTGGAACCTCGCTCATCACACTAACACGCCAATACCGGCTGGAACCGATGGAATTGGTGCAGCTCAACAAAAAAATCTCCAGCCCTTCCCAAACCATCGCCGGTTTAAAATTAATTCTTCCAATTTCCGAAGAGGAAACCACACATTCTCCCCTTACAGTGGTCCAGTCAGGCGACTCTCTG
>DAOTUG010000216.1:0-40512 GCA_034437335.1 Anaerolineaceae bacterium | reverse complement strand
ATGGCTCTGCCCCCGGAGAAGAGATGGGGGTCCCGTAGGATGAGCATGACGCCGGTGCCGTGATCGGTGAGGTTGCACTTCATATAGGGGAAGGGGATCCCATGGTCCGTGGTGCAAATCACCAGGGTGTTCTTGGGGAGGTCGCTTTTTTCCAGAGCTTCCAGGATGGTTCCCACCTTGTTGTCAAATACCCGCGCGGTTTCAATAAAGGCGCTCATGTCCTGTCTGGTTTCTGGGGCGTCCGGCAGGGGCCGCGGGGGTTGGATGGTGGCCAGGTCCGTCTCATTGGGATCGTAGAATGGCCGGTGGGTTTCAAGAAAGCCGACGTTCAGGAAGAAGGGTTCCGGCGGAGCATCTTCCAGGAAGGCGGCAGCGCGCAGGTGGGCTGTGGAAAGACGGTCCACGCGGCCCAGGTCGTCCTCCGCTGGGATCTCGTCCAGGCCGGTGGAATAGCCGATATCTTCCCAGGACCGGGAGCTGAAGTTGACGATGTGCTGCAAGCCTGCCAGCACGGTGAAGTACCCGTGCATCTGCAGGGTATGCTGCAGATGCTGCTCCACATTGTTTAAGGAGAAACCCCGGTGGGCCAGGCCGAGCATACCGCTGCTGTGGGCAGATTGTCCGGTGAGGAGGGCCGCCCGGCTGGGTGAGCAGGTGGGCGCGGCGCAGAATGCCTGGCGGAAGAGGACGCCTTCCTCCGCCAGCCGCTGGAGGTTGGGGGTCGGCACCTGATAACCGTAGGGCTGGATATAGCGGCCGGTGTCGTGGGAGTGGATGTAGAGGATGTTGGGTTTTGGGGTCATGGATTCCTTCCTGATCCGGTGAAGAGAGGTCCGAGGTGATGCGTGAAATGGGAAATAGCTGTCTGGTAGTTAGACGGGGTGAACGGGTGGCGGCATTGTCTTACATCAAGACAGGCCAGCCCGGCAGGTCTCTTTTGCTAGGAAATACGTCACAAATTATCCCCTAGCATTGAAAATGATCCGGTATTGGGCTCCGTACGGGTTTCTTAAACCGTCAGGACGATTTTATCATGCCATCCCCAGGATCGTTGCATGAGATGCAA
Source organism: Anaerolineaceae bacterium (assembly GCA_034437335.1). Taxonomy (GTDB): domain Bacteria; phylum Chloroflexota; class Anaerolineae; order Anaerolineales; family Anaerolineaceae; genus Brevifilum. Next base: position 39,446 of record DAOTUG010000216.1, on the reverse strand, counting down.
GGACTTGCGATAATTTTGCTCTTTATTTCAGATAAGGATTGTGCGAGAGGGAGGATCCATGGATTTTTGAAAAATGGGGCAGGTGGGGAAGCGCATCGCCGGAGGTGTTGCTGGACAATCCAGTTAACAGGCGGAATATCTTTCCTCTGTCTGTTTTGCAGGGGAAAGATACGGGCACAGTCCCCCGTGAGATGATTGCAGCATTTGGAGAGACTCCCCTCAGCCGAATGCAGACTGCTTTTTATGGGGATTGGTGCAGACGATACCCGAAGCCTCAATAATTTGCACTCCACCCGCCACACAATGGATGAACAGATTGCAGATACATTGTGATGGCGGGATTTATTCCAGGCAATGGCTGGAATTGCCTCAAGCTAATCCCGGAAAATCCAAGGGCTGCGGATTGCGGGTGGAGTAACCAGTTTCAAGACGTGTTGCAACCATGGTGTCCCCTATTAATTTGGCTCGCTGGATCCATTGACTGATCAAACCGCGGTATATCCGCCATCCACCAGATAATATGCCCCTGTCATGAAGGAAGCCTTCTGTGAACACAAGAACACCACCAGGTTAGCGACCTCCTCAGGTTTGCCCAACCTCCCCATGGCATGCAGGGATTTAATCTGTTCCAGGGTTTCCTCCTCTTCGAACCCATCAGTAACCATGGGGGTTCTGATAAAACCAGGCCCGACTGCATTAACCCGAATGCCTTTATCGGCATATTCTAAGGCGGCGGTTTTGGTTAACCCAACGACACCATGCTTTGAGGCGGTATAAGCGGCTGTGTTCTTAAATACAACCTTACCGAGAATTGAAGAGATGTTCACAATGGCTCCGCCGCCCTGTTTTAACATCTGGGGGATCTCAAAACGCATGCAGTAAAAGACGCCGTTAAGGTTGACTTCAATGACCTGTAACCAATTTTCAACGGGATATTCATGGGTTGGGGCTTGCGCACCCCCGATGCCGGCGTTGTTGACAGCAAAGTCGAGCCTGCCCAGAGCATCAACCGTGTCCGCGACCATTTTCTCAACCGCGTTGATGTCTGAAACATCGCCATGGATGAATTCCGCCCGTCCACCCTTGTCTCTGATCCGTTCAACGACGTTGTTCCCGTTTTTTTCGTCAATGTCAACCACGGCAACGCTGGCGCCCTTGTTGGCAAAGGCTGTCGCGCTTGCTTCCCCGAGCCCGCTGGCCGCTCCTGTAATTAATGCTACTTTTCCATCAAATTCTGAAGCATTCATTGCATACTCCCATTTTTCATAGTGAAGCATTCATTGCATACTCCCATTTTTCATAGTGAAGTGATTACTATTAAGTCTATTGAATGCAATGGAAGATTGGATGGTGTTATTGGTTGGGATTTATAAGTCATTGTTTGAGCTTGGTTTGGAAACAGAAATTCGTTGGATCATCTGACTTCGGACAAAAGGACGTTTGAATGATAAAAACCGTGTTAAAATCTTCCCAGTAGTTACTTTATATTGAAGGGGCATTTATGCTTGCTCGGGTGTTTTCTTGCGCGGTGATCGGCCTGGATGGGGTGGTGGTTGAGGTGGAAGTGGATACCGGGGGCGGTCTGCCAAAGATGGTGATTGTCGGCCTGCCGGACGCAGCCGTGCAGGAAAGCCGGGAGCGGGTGCAGTCAGCGGTTAAGAATGCCGGTTTTTACTACCCCCGCAAAAAGCTGACGGTCAATCTGGCGCCGGCCTCCGTGCGAAAGGAAGGGCCGGCTTATGATCTGCCCATTGCTGTGGGAGTATTGATCGCCACGCAGCAATTGGATCCGGAGTCGGTGGACCAGTCTCTAATCATCGGTGAATTGTCCCTGGATGGGAGCGTGCGGCATGTCAAGGGGGTGCTGCCCATGGCGGCTCTGGCCCGTGAGGCGGGTTATAAACGGGTGATCGTCCCCGCAGTGGATGCGGCCGAAGCGGCCCTGATCCCGGATATTGCGGTGATCCCCGCGCCGACCCTGAACGCATTGGTTGATCATCTGGCGGGCATTGCGCCAATCTCCCCGGCCGACCCGCCCGTCCAAGATCCGGCTGACATCTGGGTGGAGACGGATTTCAGCGAGATCAAAGGACAGGAACACGTCAAACGGGCTCTGGAGGTGGCCGCCGCAGGCGGGCACAATCTGCTGATGATCGGCCCGCCGGGGGCGGGAAAAACCTTGATGGCTCGAGCCCTCCCTTCTATCCTGCCTGCTATGACAATTGACGAGGCCCTGGATGTGACCCGGATTTACAGTGTCTGCGATCTGCTGCCCTCCGATGTCCCCTTGATCCGGGCCCGACCTTTCCGGTCGCCTCATCACACCATCAGCCATGCAGGCCTCGTGGGCGGAGGCAACTGGCCGCATCCCGGCGAGATCAGCCTGGCCCATCGGGGTGTCCTGTTCCTGGATGAACTACCGGAATTCAGTTCCAAGGTTTTGGAGGTTCTCCGCCAACCCCTGGAAGACAAGGTGGTCACTATCAGCAGGGCTCAGGGTTCTCTGACCTTCCCGGCCAATTTTCAACTGGCTGCGGCGATGAATCCCTGTCCCTGCGGCTATTATGGAGATCCCGTTCGTCCCTGCACCTGTTCCTCTTCGACGGTGACGCGTTATCAAAAACGCATTTCCGGGCCTTTGATGGATCGGATTGATATTCATATGCAGGTCCCGCGGGTGGAATATCAAAAACTGCAGGATATGCGCCAGGGGGAGTCCTCCCAGGAGATCCGATCCCGGGTGGAAGCCGCTCGGGATCGGCAGCGGAATCGGTTTTCCGCCACGTCCATTGCTTGCAATGCGGATATGCGGCCCCGGCAGGTGCGCTCCTATTGTGTCCTGGATGAAAACTGCCAGACCCTGATGAAGACAGCCATGCGGCAGTTGCAGTTGACAGCCCGGGCCTACCACCGGGTACTGAAGCTGGCCCGAACGATTGCAGACCTGGCCGGAGAGGCGAACATCTCCCAGGTGCACCTGGCGGAAGCCCTGCAATACCGCCCGCGAACGGTCTTTGATGTGTGAGATTTGTGCGGAGTCTCAAGATGAAGCCAATCCCGGGACAATCTCCCTGTACACGGTGCATTGTTTGAAACCATCGGACTGCGCTGGCTAGGGCACCGGCTGCCCTGGATCGTCTTTCAGGTTCTGGCTTTTTTGAGTGCTTTGCGCAGCCTGGTTCATCTTTTCGCGCCGGATGGCGGGGCCGGCAGCATCGCGGCATGAGCCTGGGGAGGGATGGCTGCCGTGACTGGAAGTGTTATTGAACCTGGAGCTGTTGCTGGGGATTCTCGTTGGCGTGACGAAACTGGCGTTCTTCACCCAGACTCCCCCGGGAGCCATTGGCAAGGAGTTCCTCCTGCCGTTGGCTCTGGGGATGCTGGGTTCTGTGTCTGTTTGAGCGCTGGGATGCCCTCGGAGCGGATGGTTGGCAGGGGGAAGGTTAACAAAGGTTGTACAGACCTGCGTTTGGGCTGGTTTTCAATTATAATTAGATTATATTGAATCAATGCGAAAACCGGGGTACATTTATAGGACATCAGGAATTGCCAATGACCATACAAATTGTGACAGACAGCGTAAGCGATATTCCTCCAGATCTCCTCGAGGGACTGCCCATCCATATTTTACCTATTCATGTCATGCTGAATGGAAAAAGTTATCTGGATGTGGTGGATCTTCCCCGGGGCAGCTTTTACGAATCCCTTCCGGATGCAAATCCACATCCCACAACGGCGGCCCCTTCCCCCGAACGGTTCCTGCAGATTTATGAGCAAGCTGCAGACCAGGGCGCGGAGGCGATCTTTTCGATTCATGTCGCCGGGTCCTTCAGTGCGATTATCCAATCTGCCCAGCTGGCAGCCAAGGAATTCACACGGATACCGGTGTACCCGGTTGATTCGGGAAACCTGACCCAGGCCGAGGGTCTGGTGGTGCTGCAGGCCGCCCGGGCAGCCAGGGACGGCCAATCGGCTGAGGCTATCCAGCAACTGGTGGATGATCTGATCGTGAGAACCTATGCCTATGCCAAGCTTGATACCATTGATTATCTGCTTCGCAGCGGGCGGATGAGTTCCATTCAACACGCGGTGGTTGCTCTGCTGGGGGTCAAACCGATCCTGCGGATGAACAACCATAAATCCAAAATGGAGATTGCCCGGACCCGAAAACGGGCCTTTGCTCGGGTCAGGGAAATGGCGATGGAGGTTTTCCCCGAAGCGGTCTTGTTTGGGATCTCCCACGCTGCGGTGCCGGAGGAAGCCCAAGACCTGGCCAGGGATTTGATGACGGCTTATCCGGATCGCCCGGCGCCCTTGATCTCCGAGGTGGCGCCTGCCCTGGGGGTACATGTTGGTCCGGGGTCTCTGTGCGTGAACTGGATTGAAAGCCCTGATCAGAGGGAAGGTGAGAAAAAGGGCCTGCGCCGCTGGTTCAAATGAACCGGCGCAGAACCCGCACTGCCCGCTGCTGGCGCGGTGGGGTTGCCCGGGGATGGATTGAATAAAGTGTACTCAACAACGAAATGAGAAATTGGATGGAGAGGAAGCCATGAAGATTGCAAAAATAATTGCCTGGATCGGCTTGCTGGCCATGACCGCTGTGCTGGTCAATGGTTTTATCAATGGGAATTTTGCGGAGGATGGGGCGGAGCTGCTGGCAAATCCCTGGGGCATTGTCTCCCTGGTGGATCTTTATGCAGGGTTTGCTCTGTTTTCCATCTGGATTGTTTTCCGGGAGAAAAACCCCCTGCTGGTCGTTTTGTGGGTCGTTTTAATGATGGTGCTGGGGTTTTTCACGGGCAGCCTGTATACCCTTCTTGCATTGTATCGCAGCCGTGGTGATTGGGTGACATTTTTCTTTGGCGATCGCAAGTCTCTGGTCTCCCGTGAGGGTTAGCCGCCCTTCCGATCATTGTGGGGACAAGCTGGATGCGATGAGAAAGGTTTGGAAACGATGACATTTCTTACGGTTCTGAAAATGATTGCCGCTGCCGCGACCATTCTGACGGGTTTGGTGGCATTGGTCCGTCCCAGGGCGATATTCACGTTCACAGGTCTGCGGGTGGAAGGGGGCCGTGGCATCACGGAGATCCGCTCCTTCCTGGGCGGGGCGTTGATTGGCGTAGGGGCTGCAGCCTTGTTTTTCCGGATGCCGGAAACATACCGGATGCTGGGGGGGCTGTACCTGGCTGCCGGATTGGTTCGTCTGGTGTCCATGTTCCTGGATGATTCATTGGAAACCTCCAATGTCATCAGCCTGGTCACGGAGCTGGTCTTCGGCGTCATTCTGGTTTTCCCCGGATGAGGGGGAAAGCTCTATCCATGAAAGGAAAGGCCTTGTGAAGCAACGATTAGGTGAGATCGGCGAGGAACTGAAGACTGTCCTTTCAGGGGGGACACTGGATGCCCTGCTGCCTCCAATTCTTTTTGCGATCCTCAATGGGATTTGGGGCCTTGAAATTGCGGTGATTGTGGCCCTTGGATTGGCCCTGATCCTTGCTGCCGCGCGCCTTTTCCGGGGAGAGGCGTGGCAATATGCCCTGGGAGGGGTTCTGATGGTCGCCCTGGCGGCTGGTTTGGCCCTGCTGACCCGTCGTGCAGCCAGCTTTTATATTCCCGCCATGGTCACCACAGGGCTGCTGGTTTTACTGTCCTTGATCAGTCTGATAGCAGGGAAGCCCCTGGCCGCCTGGGCCAGCCATCTGACCCGGGGCTGGCCCCTGGCATGGTTCTGGCGGGAGGATGTCAAACCGGCCTATCGGGAGGTCACCCTGGCCTGGATGGCATTCTTCACCCTGCAGCTCGTCCTTCAATTGCGTTTGTATCTGCGTGGGGATGCAGCCGCTCTGGCCTGGGCCAATATCCTCCTGGGTTGGCCAGTGACGGTCGTGGTCCTCGTGCTCAGTTATCTGTATGGCGTCTGGCGTTTGCGCAAACTGGAGGGGCCGGGGGTGGATGAATTTATTGACGAAAAAGATCCTCCCTGGGATGGTCAAACCAGAGGGTTTTGATCCAAGACCACAAGCAAACAACCGGGTGCGCAAGCAATCCCGGTTGTGTTTTTAGGGGACCATTTCCTTTTTATGGAATCATCAGGTCAATCAGGAGGACGTAACCAATCACGCTGGTCTCTTCTGCCTGATATTCGATCAGGACACATTCCCGGTTGAATTCGTCAAAGCTGCGTTCCGGCTGGGCGATGAGGTTGACCTGGGACCCCTCAGGGATCCGTCCGGTGGCGGGGAAACCTTCATAGCATCCATTCCGTGCCCACAGGGTCCGGATGGTGGTGGCTGTGATGACGGGGGTGGGGGTGGGGGTCACCTCGGGTGTGCTGGTAACCGTCGGCGTGGGGGTGGCGGTTTCCGTGGGCGTTAGGGTGATGGTGGCCGTGAGGGTCTGGGTATAGGTGGCGGTGGGAGAGGGGGTTTGGGCCAACTGTCGCTCCCGGACTGCCCCGGCGATGCCCCGCCCCAGGAAAAAGAGCAGGAGTACAATCAGAATTCCTGCTATCCCGCCCCCGCCAATCAGGGAAATGTAATACCAGCGCAGGCGGCGTTTGAGTTTGAGGACGTCCGGATCCTGGGGGAACTGCTCCCGGACCGGTTTGCTGATCAGAAAAGCATTTCGAGGGAAGAAACGGTTTTCCTCTGCAAGGGCCTCTCTGGCCTGGGTCAGTTCTTCTGAACGATCTACAAGGGTTTCCAGGGCGGTTTGCACCTCATCACGGAGGGTCCGGCCTTCTTCATGGGCAGGCGCGAGGGTTTGCATTGTTTCCAGGCTTTCCTGGGCTCGCTGGTAGGCTCCTTTGGCGGATGTAAGGGTTCTGGCGGCGGCTCCCTGGGCCTTGTACCGGCGGATTTCCGCCAGAAGATTTTCGATGACCCCCGGCAGAATGGTGTTGATCCGGCTGCGCAGCCGGTATATCTGGGGGATGTCGCCGTATTTCAAAGCCAGACGGTCGAGTTTGTTACGCGCTTCAGCCAGTTTTTCTGCCGGGATTTTACCGCTCAGGTTGACGGTGTCGCTGATCTCGTCCAGGATGCCGATATCCCGGCGGATCTCCCCGGCTTTGTCCACATACTCCGGAAGGGCCACAGCGCTGGCTGCGGTCTGGATTTTGGCCAAGCCGCCCTGCAAATCCCCCTGACGAAGGATTTCCAGTCCTTCTTGATAGACTGCATGGGCCTGCATCTGATTTTCCAGATCCTGGCGCAGTTCTTCCCCTTCCCGCCACCGATTGATGCCGGTTTCTGCCAGACTTTCAAAGGCGTCTTCCAGATAATCCAGGGCCACCTGATAGCGGAAGACCCGGGCGGCCGATTGGGCTTTTCCATAGGCCTTGCCGGCATCCGGCGGAAGGGCCACGGAAGGGATATTGCCGGTTCGGAGAAACTCCTCGGCTTCATTGTGGTGCTCCTGCGCCCGGGCCCATCCTGGTTCGATCTGCAGGACTTTCTCATAGAGGGGAATTGCTTTCTGGTAATTCCCGGCATAAAAGGCTTCTTCGGCGGAATCCATCAGGGCTTCCGCTTCCGGGTCGTGGCTGGAACTGAGAAATTTCCGCAGGGGGTCGTAGGTGTCATCTTCGCCAAATTGGGGAGAGACTCGCATGGAAGCCTTCGGGATGGGACCTCCGGTCTGGCTGGAAAGCTCTGCAGGCGGCTCATCCTCAGAAGCGAGCTGTGATTCTGCCAGCCGGCGGGATCGTTCCCGGCGCAGCTCCCGCAGGAGCCGGTTGGCATGTTCCATTTCTTCGAAATCCACCGGTTCGGTGATGCGGTCGGTGGCCAGGGCTTCCAGATAGGCGCTGAGGGCGTTTTCTGCTTCAACCAGGGCTTTTTCAGGCGGATCGGTCCGCTCCAAAAGGTCTTTGGCCCCTCGGATCAGGTCTTTCAGCATAGGCGGCCTTTCTTTGCAAAGGACTTCATGATGATTGCCGTTGATTATACAGTTTTTGCAGTTCCTCCGCCATCTCTGCCGGGGTTTGGTAGGCTCCCTGCAGGGCCTGGGTCAGGACATCCATTTCGTCCTGGGTCAGGCGTTTCTGGTCGTCAAAGGTCCAGACTGGTTCATAAGTCTCCGGGGCGTTTTGGATCTCTTCTGGCCTATTGGGGCCAACCTTGACGGAGCCAGGGGCTTGGCGGCCGGTCATCAGGTGATGCAGGGCCCGGGCGCTGAACTGGAGCAAATCGAACTGCAGGGCCTCCTGGCCGTTGTCCGCCTGCAGAATCCGCCCGATGTTCCAATCCAGGACGAAGACCTGCTGACGGGGTTCGTTCCAATAATAGTGCAGGACTTTGTGATCCAGATAGACAATGTCCCGGTCGTGGGCGGCCTGAAGGATGTCCGTGATCTGCAGGGCTGCCTGCAGGGCAATGCTGACGGGAAAAGCATTAACATAATTGCCGCGGGTATATCCGGCGTCACAACGGAGATAGAGATTGTCCTCCCAGCGGCGGGGAAGCACCAGAAAGGCCAGCCAGCCATCATCAATCCGGGCCTCAAGCTCCTCCAGGAAAGCGGGGACTTCCTCGTGGGTGAACATATCGGACCGACCGGCAAGGTGGCTGGCTGCCGCATGGCTTTGGAGGGTTTTGGTGAGGGGAGCGATTTCCTCTGGCCATCGGCCGTTTTCCACCTGGAGAAATCCCAGGGCCAGAAGGGGGGTGATGCCGGGGACATCGTGCAGCCGATTCAGGATGCGAACCTCGTTTTTGAAGAGGGGGAGGGCATAGCGGGTCTTATCGGGGCGCATGATTTTGATGGCAGGATAATTCGCATAGTCACCATTGAGGGGCGGATAGTCCAGTCTGAATACCCGGGCGGAGGACCCCAGGGCTTCCGGTACGGCAAAATCCCGCAATCCCGCGCTTAACCAAGTGTCCAGTGGTTCGTTTATTTTCATGCCCTCATCGGGTCCAAAGGAAAGGGTTTCCATAATCTGTTTCGTTTTTCTTTCTATTGATGGGTTTCACGGCCCTGTGCCTCTCCGGCGGCTTCAAGGGTCGGTTCACCTTGCAAGAACCAGGGGCACCAGGTGCGGATTTCTGCAGGGTAATTGTGGACAGGCTGGCCTTGCAGCAGGCCGGAAAGCATGTCCAGAAGCGCGCGCAGCCAGGGTGGGGTGCCCAGGGATTTCTCAACCCGGGGGCGTTTGTCCGCCAGGTCCTTCAGGAATTGGAGGTTGTCTTCCCCGGGTCCAGGCCCATGGGACAGAGCTTCCAGCCATTTCCGGAAACTTTCCACAGATTCCGCCAAGGATATCACAGCCCAGCGATCGGGATCCCATCCGGCAAAACGTCGAAAAGCCTTGAAAAGTCCATCCCAATCCAGATTGACCCAGTTTTGCAGAATTTCCCGGATGCTTTCCTGCCCGGCGGCAAAGCTTTTCCTCAACTCCGTGCGCATTTGGTGGGGGATGGCGGGGGTTGTGTTGAGAATGTCCAGAACGGCATAGGCAAAGGGGCTTTCACCGGTGTCGGGTCCTTTGCTGCGCCAATGGGCCAGGCTTTCCTTCAGGGCCAGCTGCTGAGCTGCATAGGCCCCTGGCTGGTTTTCAAACCAGACGAGAAGGGTCTGGCAGGCCTGGTAGGGCGGCGGCGTTACCAATCCCAGGGCTTTCTGCCGCAAGACCGGAACCAGCCGATCCCACCAGAGAGGGGCACCGGTTTCCTGACCCAGGGTGATGCAGATCCACAGAGCCCGGGACCAGCGGCGGTTCATGATCTGGACAACCCAGTCAGCCAAATTGGGATCGCGGATCAGATCGGGATGGCGAAAAATCTCCCGCACGAGATGCCAGGACAGGTCCAGGGACTCCGGGAAGATTTCCCACAGCAGGGCTGTCGTCTTGACAGCGGTCTGAATCCGCTTGGCTTTGATGGACGCCAGGAGGAGATCCCGCCCATAGGAAAGAACCGCCTCCTTCGGCCAGGGAGCGCCGATTTCCATCAGGTTGGTCTGGTGCTCCTGGATCTTTTGCAGGCCTTTCACTGCTGGTTCCTGGGAGAGAACCACCTTGATAAGGGCTTGAGATTCCATGACCTTCAGGGCGATGACCTGCTGCTGATAGGCGATTCTCCGGGCGAGGACGGATACGAGGGGGCCGTCGAGGTCGGTTTTCTGAAAATCTTCCCATCCGAGGTCCTGATAGAGCTCCGGCGCGGTTCGGACCAGAAAGCCTCCCAGGGTGTTGAGCATCTGACGGTAATCCTCCCAGCGCGGGTTGGCCTGCCCCTGGTCTCCGGTGGATCGCTCCAGAAATTGGGCGTTGCCCCAGTCAATGATGGTGATCCGGCCGGTTTCTGCCTGCCAAAAGATGTGATCCAGCTTGACATCGTTCCAAAGCAGGCCGGATTGATGGATGCGGGAGAACAGATCAAACAGAGCATCCAGGACGGTGATAATCACCCGCCGGGGAAAGGGATTGTCGGATTTTCGGAAGGCGGTCAGCAGAGCGGCCAGGTCCTTTCCGGGAGCCCTTTCCGTGATAATGCCGTATTGGGCGGTGCCCCGGGTCGCCTCCTGCGTCTTGTCCAGCAGTTTGGGGGGGTGGGCCTTGCCCCGTGGCAGGCCATCCAGGACGGCCAGGGCCTGTCCTTCCCGGGCGATCTGTTCCGCCTGGCGTTGAATGGTCCCGCCGGTGGCGACCCGAGCGGGTTTCTTCAACACGCCGGAAAATTCTGGCTCTTCCACGCACACCGCGGCAAAAACCTCACCGGCATCGCCGCTGCCAATGGGATTTTCTCCTATCTGCCATGTGTACTGCTGCCCCCGAATCGTACGAGCCAAAGCGCCTCCCGGGATCCAGTTCTTTCATTTGCTGGTGTATTTCGTCTAATTTTACCCATAACAGCCTTGAAACAGTAGCCTGGAATGACTGTTTGGTTAGATTGAGATGAAGAAAAGGTGGAATCGGGTGAGAATCGGCTATGAAATCCGCCCTGAGGGAAACATGGCACGATTAAATTAGCTGAAGTATTGCAGGGCCAGCCTGAGACGGGTTTCGAGATCCTCCTCAGCGTCCGGAGGAATGGACTGCAGGGCAGCCTGGGCTTCCACAATGGAATAGCCCAGGGCGGTCAGGGCTTCAACAACCTCGGTATCGAGATCGTCCATGACGGCCGCGGCTTCGAGGGGTTCCAGGGGTTTGATGCGGCCCTGGAGGTGGAGGATAATTTTCTGGGCGGTCTTTTTCCCGATGCCGGGTACCCGGCTGAATACCTCGGCTTGTTCGCCGGTGATGGCCCGGCGGATGGTGTCCGTGTTCAGCATGGAGAGGATGGCTACGCCGGTTTTGGGGCCAACCCCGGCCACCCCGATCAGGTGAATAAAAAAGTCGCGTGCTTCGCCATTCTCAAACCCATAGAGGGACAGGTGGTCCTCCCGGACTACCAGATGGGTGAAAAAGGTCTTCTGCATCCCGATTCGCAGTTGCAGGGCGGAATCGGCAGGGACATAAACTAGAAAACCAACGCCGCCCACGTTCAGGACGATGTGGTCCTCCTGGATGTACTGGATTTCTCCGGAGAGTGTGGCGATCATGGCCCGATTCTAACCTTTCTTGCGATTCTGATTGAAGATCTCATACAGCATGACGGCGGTGGCAACCGCCAGGTTGAGGGAATCACTGCGGCCCGTCATGGGGATGGCCACCAGATGATCGCAGACTTTTTCCATGGCCGGTTCCAACCCGTGGCGTTCGCTGCCCATCAGGAGGATCAGGGGCGGCTCATAGCGGACGGCCTGATAATCCGTTTGTGCGCTGTCGGAAGTCCCGACCAGCCCGATGCCCTGGTCAGGCAGCCATCTTGCAAAGCTGGGCCAATCCGACTGGACCAGCTCCAGGGAAAAGAGGGCCCCCATGCTGGCCTTGACTGCTGTGGGATCGTGAGGATCCGTGCTGTTGCCCAGGAGGATCAAGCCCCTGCAGCCGACGGCATCCGCTGTACGCAGGATGGTTCCCAGGTTCCCCGGGTCGGAAACGGCATCCAGGGCGATCCAGACATCCTCCGGGTTGATATGCAGTGATTTCAGGGCAGTCCAGCGCTGCTGTACAATGGCGCCCAGGCCCTGGGGCCCGTCCTTGTGGGCCATCCGCCGGTACACGGCTGGGCTGACTTCAATCCGTCGCACCCCCGCCAGGGCGGGATGTGACAGAAGGGATTTGCTGGTCAGCGACTTTGGCAAATCCCAGCAAATCCGGGGCGATCACCAGGGATTGAATCGGGGCACCCGTTTGGACCGCTTCGCCCACGGTCCGCAGCCCTTCAACAAAGAATTCGCCGGTCTGCTGGCGATATTTTTTCTGGTCCAATTTGCGGATATATTTGATATGCTGATTGCTGAAACTGGTGATGATCATGATGAACGAGCCTTATCAACAAGGGTATTGAAAGCATGGTGGTTGACGTGGCAGATGGCCACAGCCAGGGCGTCGGCGGCATCATCCGGTTTGGGTAGTTCCCCCAGCCCCAGGAGGGTCTTCACCATCCGCTGCATCTGGCCTTTGCCCGCGTTGCCGTAGCCGCAGACGGTTTGTTTGATTTCGTTTGGTGTGTATTCGTGCACCGTCTGCTGGGCTTGCGCCAGGGTCAGCAAGGCCACGCCCCGGGCCTGCCCAACGGAGATGGCGGTTTTGACATTCTTCTGGAAGAAGAGCTTTTCAACCGCGCTGGAATCTGGCTGATGCTTCTCGATCAATGTCCGAAGCTCGTTATAAAGAATGCGCAACCGTTCTGCGTCCGGCAGGCCGGCCTTGGTGGTCACCACCCCGTAGGTTACGCACTGAACCTGATTGCCGCCATCAGCGCGCACAAAGCCATATCCTGTGATCGCAATGCCCGGATCAATTCCCAGGACCAGCATGCGGGGATTAGCTGTTCTCCATGGCCTGGATGGCCTCTTCGCTGATATTCAGATTGCTGTAAATGTTCTGAACATCGTCCAGTTCTTCCAGGTTTTCCACCGTCTTCATAACCTTGAGGGATTGTTCCACATCCAGGTTCATTTCCTGTTTGGGCATGAATTTGATTCCGGATTCTTCAGGTTTGATGCCGGCCTTCTTCAGGTAATCGGCGATTCCGGAAAACGCGCTGGGGGTGCCGATGATCTCAATCAAATTGTCCTCAAGCTGAATATCATCTGCGCCAGCTTCCACCGCCAGTTCAAAGATCTGGTCAAAATCGTGCTCGTCCGCTACCAGAGCAAAATAGGCCATGCGCTCAAACTGCCAGCTCACGGAACCAGGGTCGCCCATGCTGCCGCCGGCTTTGGTAAGGATGTGACGCAGTTCCGCCACAGTGCGGTTGCGATTCTCTGTAAAGCATTCAATCATCAAAGCCACGCCGTGGGGTGCGTATCCTTCATAGAGGATTTCCTCCATTTCTTTGGCGGATTTGTCCTCGCCGGTGCCGCGCTTGATGGCCCGTTCGATGCTGTCCTTGGGCATATTGGCCGCTTTGGCCTTATCAATGGCCAGGGCCAGGCGGACGTTCATCTCGGGGTCTCCCCCGCCTTCCCGCGCTGCGATAACGATTTCCCGCGCCAGCCGGGTAAAAAGCTTCCCCTTTTTTGCATCTTCGGCGCTTTTTTTACGTTTAATTGTCGCCCAATGCGAATGTCCTGACATGGTGCTCTCTCCTTAGGAAATCCAGAAAATGGGTTAAACAATTCTGGGGTGATTGATATTATACCATTCTGATAAGTTGGTTAATGATATGCGAAAAGCCCTCAAATCGCAAGGAATTCAGTCTCCTGCAGCCCGTGCAATTCGCTCGTCAAGCCTGCTCAAACGATGGTCCAACTCGCCCTTCCAGCGGTGATAGGCATAGGCCGGAAGGTACTGCCGTTCCAGGGCTGCGATGCCGCCCAGAGTCCATTCCCGGGCTTTGTCCAGTTCCCTGGCGTGGTGTTCATAATACTTGGCCAGCTCCTCAAAGGCGTAGAGCTGGTCCAGGGCGGCGGCCGATTCCCAGAGCGTCAGGGCTGGTTCCCATTCCTCCTGGCGTTTGAGGAGAAAAGAAAAGCGCCGAACTGTGTCCCAGTGAATCTCGTCGGGAAGGCTGGCTTTCAGGGCCTTTGCATACAGGCTCCGGGCCCGGTCTGTTTCTCCCATCGCCTCCCACAGGCGGGCCATGGCGACGATGTCCTCTCCGTGCTGGATTGTGTCTGAAAAGGGATCCTGGAGCAATAAGGCCCCATGGCTGAACAGAGCTGCCAGGCTGAGGATGTCCATGGCGTTGTGGTAGAAGATCCCGGCCAGGGGACGGGCATCCCGGGTTTTCAGATAATCAAAATACATCTCCGGGATCATATAGCCCGGGACTTCTTCCTCCCCCCGGGAGAAGCCCAGGATCCGCGTTTCCACATTCCCCAGGGTGCGGCTCTCAAGGCGCAGGCTCCACAGCCGCCGGGACAGGGAGAGCAGGTCAAAATGCCCGATATCCTGGAAGGGGCTGGTCATGCCCATGAGGGTGTAGCGGGTGTTGAGCAGGGGGATGTCAAAGGATTTGCCATTGTAAGTGACAACGGCCTGCATGCCGTCCATGAATTCTGTCAGCCCGGCCAGAAGGGCGGCCTCTTCGCCGGGATGGCGCATGAAGAACTGGGCCAGCTTGAAGCCTTCCGCTGTAAACCGTCCCAAGCCAACCTCAAAGGCGTAGGTGCCCGTCCCCCCGGCCAGGCCGCTGGTTTCTGTATCCAGGAAGATAAAATTTTCCAGATCCTCCAGATCAAGCCCGTCGGAATCCGCCCACCGGCAGAGCGCCCCAAGGGAGCAATTGGGGAAGAGGGGCTGCGTGCCGTGGACATGGTCCCGAGGATAATGTTCCTCGTGGACGAAGGTCTGGCCGGAGATCATTTCAAGGAAGCGTCCTTCAATCACGGTTTCAATGGGATGGCTTTTTCTGGCGGTTTTCTTCAGCCTTTGCTCTTTGCCCAGTTTAACCCCCAGGGCTTTCAATTCTTCGGACAGGGATTCCCAATCAGTCATTGTGGATCAACGCCTCAAAAATCGCCAGGGTTTCTTCTTTGCCGCCGGAGCCTTCCTCGCCCACCGGCCCGACACAGGAAGGACATCCATTCTGGCAGCCGCAGTGCGAGACGGTTTCGTAGCCTTGCATCAGCAGGGTGGGATGCAGCTCGTAAAGGGCTTCCGCCAACCCCAACCCGCCCGGGATGTTGTCAAAGAGGACCACCGTGGGCTGTCCGTCGCCCAGAGGGGAGACGGGATCGTAGTGCACATCAATGTCTTCGTCATCGCACATGAGCAGGAGGGGCGCCAGGTTGTGAATGACATGGCTGAAGCCAGCCATTCCGCTGCGGATCCGCACCTTGGCTTCCGCCTTGCGGTGGCAGGCAGAACACAGAGAGATCAGGTTTTGCAGTTGATTGGCTGTTTCCCGGTTTGGAAAACTGCGGAATGGTTTGATATGGTGGACGTGCAGCGATTCTCCAGGAACGGTCGTGCCGCAAACCTGGCACCGGCTGCCGTCCCGTCTGAGGGCCCGTTGACGGATCTGCTCCCAGTTTGGTCCATAATCGTTCTGATCCGCATTCCAGAGATGGTTTTCGCGCAGGGTATCCACCACCCCGGGATCCAGGCTGATCCAGTAACCGGTCGTATTGAGATGCACCGGAGGCAGATCCACCTCGCCGCCGCCAAGCTGTTCATGCGTGAACCAGCGGATCTTCCGATAGCCGGTGACCTGGGTGGTCACCAGGATATCCCCCAGAGATTTGGCGGCACCGGGGACTGGCGCTTGTTTGCGCAAAGATTTTTTTTCGACCCGGGTGTCTTTGGTGGCCTGGGTGTAATAATCCAGGGCGGCAGGCCGGAGGGTCGCCACCCCGGCTTCCAGATCCAGCGTCTCGACCAGATAGGCTGTCCCTTCATGGAGGTAAACAGCCTCGGGATGCACCATCCAGTAGGCGCTATTCAGGTCCACCTGCCCGATGGTTTCCTGGCGGCCTTGGCTGCGGGTCACCAGGCTGATGTTGTCTGGTGTGGCATTTCGCAGCGAGATCTCTGCTGCGGGATACTGATCCGCCATCCAGTAGGTGCGATTGTCCTGCTGGTGCAGTTCTCCAGATTCAGTGAGGACTTTTAGAAAAGCTTGGAGCCGGTCCGCCGGAATGGCCCCGAATCCTTCTTCGGATGGGAAGGGCAGTTCAAAGGCGGAGCAGCGGATGTGCTGCAGGAGGATCAGGAGATTGTTAGGGGCAATCAGGGCCCGTTCCGGCGACCGTTCAAAGAAATAATCCGGGTGCCGGGCCAGGTACTGGTCCATGGCGTTGGCCGAGGTGATCAGGACTGCCAGGGAGGGGGTCAGTTTGCGCCCGGAACGGCCGGCTTGCTGCCGGGTGGCCGCAATACTACCGGGATAGCCAATGAGGACCGCGGCATCCATGCCGCCGATGTCAATTCCCAGTTCCAGGGCTGAGGTGGAGACGACGCCCTGCACCGTTCCCTGACGCAGGCCTTCCTCGATCGCCCGGCGTTCCTTCCGCAGGTAACCACTGCGATAACCCCGGATACGGTTGGGATTGCCGTGAAGGTCGCGCTGGCGAAGGTAGGTCAGGATCAGCTCAATGGACCGGCGGGTCCGGCCAAAGACAATCGTCTGGATAGACTCATCAATCAACTCTCCGGCCAGGAGGGACCCTTCAAGGAGGGAACTCTGGCGGATGCCCATCTTTTTGTCCAGAAAGGGGGGATTGTAGATCAGAAAATGGCGTTCCCCGTGGGGTGAGCCGTCCCGGTCTATGACCGTGACGGGTTTTTCGATCAACCGTCCAGCCAGCTCGTCCGGATTGGCGATGGTTGCGGAGGTCAGGATGAACTGCGGTTGGCTGCCGTAAAATCGGCTGACGCGTTTCAGCCGCCGGATCACATTGGCGACATGGGACCCAAAAATGCCCCGATAGGCGTGCATTTCATCAATGATCACAAAGCGCAGGGCTGTGAAGAAATCCTTCCAGGCTGTGTGGTGGGGGAGGATGCCGGTGTGGAGCATGTCCGGATTGGTGAAGATCAGGGAGGATCCTTGCCGATATGCCGCGCGCAGGTGTTGCGGCGTGTCCCCGTCATAGATATTGGCGGGGCAGGTCCCGGATATCCCCAGTCCCTTCAGCAATTCCCTGAGGACGGTCAACTGGTCCTGCGCCAGGGCTTTGGTTGGGAAAAGATACAATCCCTTCCCTTCCGGCTGCGCAATCAGGCTGTTCACGACGGGGAGGTTGTACGCCAGGGTCTTACCGCTGGCAGTTCCCGAGACAATGGCCACGTTTTCACCCGCCCGGATGCGGTCACAGGCGGCTGATTGGTGTTCATACAAGGTGTGGATGCCCTGGCTACGCAGCCAGTCTGACAGATCGGGATGGATGTACCCAGGGAAGGGCGCAGTCTCCGCAGGTTTTGCGGAGAGAACGCGCCAGGCTGCCACGTTTTCTGCGATGCTGGGCTGGGCGCGCCAGCGATTGAGGATGGCCTTGATTTTGTTACTCATAAAATTCTTCGAAAATTTGTTTTATATATGATAACGTCTCTGGCAGGAAAGAGCAATGATTCTTGCAGGGTGATCAGGATTCTCCCGACAAGCAAGGCCTTTTTGAACCTTTTTTCAGAAGAGATTATACTTGATAGGTAACGGGTTTTGATGAGAATGCAGCCAGAAGGGTTGGTATGATTCGTTCTGTCACCCGCCGGCGATGGGTCGTTGTCCTGATCCTGTTTCTGTTTTTGATTTTGCATCAGGTGGATCTGGTCTTGATTGGCCCCCTGGCGTTTAATATCATGCTTGAACTCAATATTGACGAGGATCGTTTTTTTCTGATCCAGGCCTTGACCACCCTCGTGGTGGCCGTGTTCTATTTTATCTGGGGATATCTTTTTGACACCCACACCCGCAAAAAACTGATCGCCCTGGGGGGCTTTATTTGGGGTGCCACGGCCTGGCTGCGGGTGATTGCGCCCACCTTTGCCACATTTCTTGTCTCTCAGGCGGCCAGTGGGGTGGATGATGCGATCCGTCCGGGTATTTTTAGCATTGTGGGGGATTATTTCCGTCCCTGGAACCGGGGAAAGATCTTCGGCCTGCTCCAACTGACCCAGCCCGTGGCGGATCTGGTTGCTATGATCCTGGCTTTGGTCCTGGGAAGCCAGTTTGGCTGGCGGCCCTTATTTTTGTTGACCGGCCTGATGGGACTGCTCATGGCCTTCATGGTCTATTTTGGCGTGATTGAGCCAAAACGGGGGGTCAGCGATCCGGAATTTTCCTCTTTTCTTCCCACCGGCACCTACACCTTTGATTGGGTCCTGGCAAAAAAACTGTTGCGCAAACCCAGCCTGATTCTGCTGTATTTGCAGAGCTTTTTTGCCATTTTCCCATGGACTGTGGTGATGTCCAGTCTCTTGATTTACTTGGGGGAGGTGCGGGGGTATTCCACCGATGAGATGCAGTTCCTGCTGATGTCCCTGTTCCTTGTCCTGGCCCTGGGCTATCCCATCGGAGGAATATTTGGGGATTCCCTGTTCACCTATGACAAACGGTGTCGGATCTGTGTCAGCCTTTTGGGCGTGGTTCTCAGCGCTGTTGGGTTGTTTTTTGTTGTGGGAGTCCCCGTCGGTCAGAATGGACTTTTCATGCTGTTGATGATGCTCACAGCTTTCTTCATGCCCTTTGCCCGTCCAAATTTGCTGGCGACGATCTTTGATATCACCCTGCCCGAAGTGCGCTCAACTGCCCTGGCCATCTTTGTGTTTTTTCAGCTCCTGGGTTCCTTTGTCGCGGGTCTGCTGGCCAGTTATCTGATGGGTCGGATGGATCTGGTGGGGATGATTCGCTGGTTGGGCGTTTTGCCCTGGGGGATCTGTGTGCTGCTTCTGGTGGGAGTTCTGATTCTCCTGCCGAAGGAGATCCGCCAGATCCACCGCCACATGGCCTATCGCAGTTATCTCGAATCTCGTCTGGCGCAAAAGCGCCAGATTCACCCCCCCAAATGACAGCAATGCGGGGTTATTCTCTGGCGGCCGGCTTCTTTTTCCGGGCCTGCCGGACCATCCAATCCATGACCGGATAGGTCAGATTTCCCAGGAGGTGGGTCAGCCGGTAGAAGAGCTTTCCTTCCAAGCCGGGGATGATCACATATCGTCCCCGCCGGATTCCTTTAAGGATGTCTGCGGCAACCTCCTCGGGGGAAAGGATGTGCGCGCTCCCCGCGATTTCCCTGGTTTCGAAGGGCTTCAGAGGATCCTCAAAATCAAGCTGCGGGGTTTGGGTGTCTGGGGGGAAGACCAGTGCAACCTGAATGCCCCGAGGTTTCAACTCTGCGCGCAAGACGTCGCTCAGTCCTCGCACAGCGTATTTTGATGCGCCGTAGCCTGAATAGCCAAACACCCCGATGAAAGCCGCCTGGGAGGCGATATTCACGAAGGTGCCGGAACCCCGTTCCAGGAATCCATCTGTCAGGGCTTTGATGACGTGCAGGGTGCCAAAATAATTCACATCCATAAGCCAGTGAAAGGTTTCAATGTCAAGGGACTCAAAATACCCTGGATATGCCACCCCGGCGGAATTGATCACGAGATCGGGAAGGCCGTACTGCGTGGTCCAACGGCTCAGGGTTCTTTGCACGGTTTCAAAATTGGTGATATCACAGGAGAGGGTGGTGATGGATTGATTGGGGTGCAGGCTTTCCTGCGCCACAACCTCGCAGGCTGCCGTCAGTTTCTCCTGATCCCTTGCCAGAAGCCCGACGTGGGCGCCTTCACGGGCCAATGCTTTCCCCAGAGCCAGCCCAATGCCGCTGGATCCCCCGGTTATCAGAGCTCGTTGACCCTCGAAGGCCATCAGCCGGCTCCGCAGGAACTGCAGGATCCCCCGGAACAACTTCCGCAGCTTGCACCGCCCGCCAGGGAGCGTCCGTCGCTGGCGGCATTAAAGAGCGAGATCCGGCGAGTGACCTGATCTCCCTGGCATTTGGTACAATGCAGGGGTGCGTCGGCCTCTTTCATGGGACGGATCATCTCAAATGTGTGCTGGCATTCCTGACAGGCATATTCATAAATGGGCATGGTATGGGTTCCTCATGACGATCAACATGGTGATAAGGACACACCCATTCTAACCCACGCAGCCCCCATGGTCAATTACAGGAGCAGGTGTGTATGCCGGACTTTCTCAATAAAGTCGCCGCTTATATTGTTCATCGAGGAAAATTGCTGGTTTTCCGCCATGTGGATTTTCCCGAGGCGGGGTATCAGGTGCCGGGTGGGTCCCTCGAAGCGGGTGAAGACCCCCGGGAGGCCGTTCTGCGCGAAGCCCAGGAGGAAACGGGCCTGGAGCGTCTGTTGGTTAAGGCCCGGTTGGGTGTGCAGTCGCGAGAGCTCCACAGTAGAGACCAAACGCTTCTGTTGACGCGCCACTTTTTCTATGTGACTGCCGGTGGGTCCCCGCCTGATCGCTGGGTGCATTATGAAATGACCCCCTCGGATGGAACACCCGGGCCAATCGCCTTTGCTTTTTTCTGGGCGCCTGTGCACGAGGTTCCACCACTAACCGATGACATGGATGCTTTTTTGCCCGATCTGCTGGATATCCTCTGATGGCCTTGGATTTCACAATCTTAAAAAACCTCCGCAGGCAACCCTAGCCTGCGGAGGTTGCATTCTGCTGGAGTTTGTTTTTCAGGATGAAACATCCTGATAGCGTGTCTTGATGGCCGGGATCAGATATTCCCGGAAGGCGCGCTGGCAATTATAATCCGGTTCCCAGTCCCAGTCCATTCGGGCTGCTGAATCGTCCACGCATTCGGGCCAGGAATCCACGATTTTCTGACGCCGTTCGTCAATGGCAAAATGGATGTTGGCCTCGGGGAAGGCCTCGATGACAATGTCAAAGATTTCTTGGGCAGAGATGCTGAAGCTGGTGACGTTGTAGACGAATTTCGACAGCCGGTTGGGCGCCACTTTTTCCAGGAGCACCAGGGCTTTGACGGCGTCCGGCATGGCCATGAAGGGCAGGGTGGTGTCGGGGCGGACGAAGCAATTATATTCCTCGCCCTTGGCGGCAGCATGGAGCATTTCCGGGCCGTAGTCGCTGGTGCCGCCGGTGGGGATGGTTTCTGCGCTGATCAGCCCCGGGAAGCGAATGGCGCGAAAATCTACCGTTTGCTGGCCTCCGCTTTCCGCAGCCGCAAGCTGCCGATAGTGGGAATTGTAATAACGGCCCAGATGTTCACAATAGAGCTTGTTACACCCGTACATGGTGTTGGGAAATGCCCAGTCTTCCTCTTTGACCCCTCCTGCCTCACATTTCTGCCGCAGGGTGGGGATCCCATAGGCGGCGATGGAGCTGGGATAGATGAATTTGACCGATGCCCCTTGCCATTGCGACTGTTCCACGGCCAGCCTGAGCAAATTCAAGGTGCCTTCCACATTGATTCGGTGGGCAGTTTCCGGATTGTACTCGGCTTTGGTGGACAGGATGGAAGCCAGGTGGTAGATGGTTGAGATTTCATGCTCAACCACCATCCGGCCCAGCAGCATCTGGTCCAGGATGTCGCCGACGATATAGGCGCTGCACATGGGGCGCAGGGCTTTGTCCAGCGGGACAACATCGAGGGCCACGATGTTGACATCCTTTTGTTCGGCAAGATGACGAATCAGACCATGCCCGATCTCACCGTTTGCTCCGGTGATCAGCACGACCTTTTGACGCATAGAGTCCTCCTGTGGGGTGGTGAGTGTGGTTGCTCGCTGAGATTGCTTCTACGAGTAATGATTGATAGGCTTCTCTCAACCGGTTGGGTCATCCTGGCGGAATCTGGATGCGGTTCAATCCAGAGTCATGCTGAGGTTCATTCGGCGAATGCGATCGCTGGATCGGGGTGAGACGGACAGGACGATCACGCTCATATCATCCCTGGGCCGTCCCTCGTCCAGTCGGATAGCGTGCCGGAGCAAGAAATCCGCAATTTCCTGGGGGGTGGGTTCCTGCTCCTCAATCATGGCGCCGATGGTAGTGCAGAAATCCACAGACTGGTCATTGTCCCGGCCGGCATTGTACACGCCGTCGGTAAAAAGAATCACGGTCATTCCAGCCCGGATGGGCAGTTCTACGATGGTTGGGGTGATGTCCGGGCTTGTGCCGATAGCTTCAGAATCGGCGTCCAGACAATCCACCTTCCCTTCGCTGATGAGAAACACCGGCACCGGATTATTCCGCGAAAGGAGCACGGTGTTGGATTGGAGATCTGCGCTGAGAACGTTCAGGTTGGCCGTCACCGCCCCGCCATGTTCGGTGAAGATGGTCCTGGAGGTGGCGCGGATGGCCGCGCCATCCCGGACACCTTCGCTGAGGTGACCAATGACCCGGTGGGTGACCATGGTGGAGATGGTTTTATTGTCCACTTGATTGCTCTGGCCATCAGCCAGGACGACGGAGATGCCGCCGTTAGGGCGTTCAATCATCTCCACCGTATCGCCGCTTTTGGATGTGCCGTATTTATCTATTTTGGCCACTGCAATTCTGAGTTCCATGCTAACATTTTACTTTATAAATTCGGATTGTGTGTGGCTGGCCACAATAACTTTGCCTGAGGCTGTGCCCTCAAAGAATTCAGGCTCTTCCACCCCCGTTGTTCCGAGAATAGTCTCGTGGACCACTCAATGGACGATCCCAGCGCGTGTGCCAATCTATAATTTCATTTATAATATATGAGCGAATTTGTGGTTCGGATTGGACGAAATGGAAATTATGACAGAGTCTTTTCAGCTAACACCAACAGCCCAGGGGATTATTCAGCTTGTTGAGGAAATGGTTCAGGGACAATCGGAGGGGCAGATTGGCCTGAATGTTTGGATGAAGGCGTTGTTATCAGGAAACGCCGGGCTGTTACAGCGGATGGCTGTCCGGTTTGAGCCAGCCACGGTGATGGAATCCGTAGAGATGGCGCTGGCAGCCAATGATCCGGGGAAGGGTTATGCTGTTTCAAAGATCCTGAAGACCGCTGGTTCCCGGGCAAAATCGCTGGGGAAGAATCGGATCGGTGTGCGGGATATCGCCGCGGCGGTCCTGGTGGCGTCCGGGTATGATCTGAAAGACCCCTCAGACCCGGTTGATCGGGACTGGCTGGATTCCGGCAAGGCGGCTGCGGAAACTGTCGAGGGGGCTTCCGAGGGGGATGGACCGCCACCGCCGGATGAGAAGACCAGTGAGAAAAAATCAGAAAAGAACGTAGCGTCCTCCTCCGGAGAACGCGCATCCGGGGGTGCGGCATCCCGGTTCAAGATCAAAACTCCAGAAATCCTGAAGCAGTTTGGCCGGGATCTGACTCAGGAGGCTGTGGACGGCCGCCTGCCACCTATCATCGGCCGCGGCCTGGAACGCCAACTGCTCATTGAGACCCTGTGTCGGCGTACGAAGCGAAACCCAATTCTTGTCGGACCGGCTGGCGTCGGCAAGACGGCCATTGTTGAGGGATTTGCCCAGATGGTTGCCGAGGAACAGGTCCCGGATATCCTCAAGGGCCAGCGGGTGATTGCGATCCAACCCTCAGCCATCGTTGCCGGGGCGCGGTACACCGGGGAACTGGAAAAACGGATGCAGGCGGTCATTCAGGCGTCCAGCCAGGATGGGATCATTTTATTCATGGATGAATTTCACTCTGCGGTGGGCACCGGAGGGACCCCCGGCACCACCGACATGGCCAGCATTCTCAAGCCGGTCTTGGCCCGGGGAGAGTTGGCTTGCATTGCCGCCACGACCAACCACGAGTACCGGCGCTTCGTTGAGCCCGATGGCGCCCTGGAGCGCAGGTTTCAACCCATCCGGATCAATGAGCTTTCCCCGGAGGACACGCTTCTGATCCTGCGGTCTCTGGAAGCGCTCCTCCAGGAGGATTATCAGATTGCGATCGAACCGGCCGTGGCGGAGCGGATCCTGGATTACGGCAAGAATTACATGCATAACCGCCATTTCCCGGATAAGGCTGTGGACCTATTGGAGCAGTGTTTCGCCCATGCTCTGGCCAACGACCTGGATACAATTGGCGTGGTGGAAGCTCAGGCTGTGGCTCAGCGCATGATCGGCATGCCCCTGGACCTGACGGAACGTCTCGAGGTTCTTAAGAAGACCCTCCGGCGGGATACGCCTCTGAGGGACGAAGAGATTGACAACCTGGTGAACCGGCTGCAGGTCACCATGCGCGGCCTGGATTTACGCAACACCCGACCCAATGCCGTGCTCCTGTTGTTGGGGTCTATGCAGGAGAACAGCCGGGCCATTGCCAGAGCCCTTTCCACAGCGCTTTTCAGTGTCCCGGATCGGGTGGTGAGCATTGATCTGAGCCGCATGGCCCAACCGGAGGACATCAATTTGTTGGTTGGCGCGCCTCCAGGGTATGTGGGTTATTCCGATTCGCTGCCCCTGCACCAGGTAGTGCAAATGCCTTGGTGCATCCTGCGCCTTGAGCATTTTGATGTCTGCCATCCACAGATTCGCGATGTCCTGACCCAGGCGATCAGTGAGGGTGTGATCACCGACGGACGGGGTCAATCCATTTTCCTGAGCGATGCCATCCTTTTGATTTCCACAGCCCTCTCCCCCGACGCGGAGCGAGTCATCGGATTCACCCCCGAGGTCCCAACGGAGACGCGCGATGTCCGCTCGTTTATCCGGGACCGTCTGGGGGAGGAATTGATGGACCAGGTGGATATCTTCCTGTATGAACGGGCTGAATCCGGACAGGATCGGGAGACCTGGATCCGGGAGGTTTTGCTCGAGGCATTGAACGATCATTATGCCCAGCTCGGGATCAGCCTGGTCTGGGACGATTCCCTGATTGCCTGGCTGGTAAGTCAGAAAGAGCTTGATCTTCTGGTTTCAGAATGGTCCCGTTTTCTGGATGATGCCATGACCCCTGTCATCATCGCTGCCCTGCCGCGGATGGAAGATTGCCAGGAGCAATCCCTGCGCATTTATTTTGACGGCAGCGTGCAGGTGGCCCTGTTGGATGGGCCGCTGGAGGAGGATGAAGCCAAGGGGAAACCATCATGATTCTCGCAACCTCTCGTTGCAGGATCGCCGCCGCCCCATGATGGGGTGCATTCACTGGCATTGGGACGCTATGAAAAAGAAACTGATTTGGACAGGATGGTTTGTTTTCTTCACGGCTGCCAGCCTGTTTGGAGGCATTACTGCCTGCCGGGGTACGCCTGCTGAACCACCGGAACCTGCGGCTGTGCTGGCGGAAGTCACCGTACAGGAGATTGCTCTGTCCGGTCCGGCGTCAGAGTCTCGGGCTGAAATCTCCGGCATGGCCTGGTGCGGTGAGGAGGTGATCCTTTTGCCGCAGTATCCCGGCGTTTTCTCTGATGGAGAAGCGGGAAGCGTCTTCGCAATTCCCGGAGACATCCTTGCGGAGTATCTTTCCCAGGAGGACCCAGCTCCGATTGTCCCTGAGGCGCGCCCCTTTTTCCAGGAGGGAATCCCCGGAGCCGTTGCGGGATTTGAGGGCTTTGAGGCCCTGGCCGTCTTCGAGGACCGGTTTTATGTGACCGTTGAGGCAAGCCCGTCAGGGGAAATGCAGGGTTATCTCCTTTCAGGGCAGGTTCTGGGAGATTGCGAAACTTTTCTGCTGGATGCCGAAGCCCCCTTGCCCATTGCACCCCAGGCGGATCTGCGGAATATGAGCGATGAATCCCTCGTGCTGTATCAGGAGCGGATTTATTCGCTCTACGAGGCCAACGGACAGCCGGTCAACGCATCCCCGGTGGCCCATGTGTTCACCTTGGACCTGATGCCCCTGAACCCGATCCCCCTGGAACCGCTGCCCTATCGGATCACCGATGCGACGGCTCCGGATGCCGAGGGCCTGTTTTGGGTGATTAACTATTTTTATCCGGGGGATACCCACCTGGCGACAGCGGCGGATCCCGTCGCCGCAGCCTTCGGGCTGGGAGAAAATCATCTTCTGGCTGATCAGGTTGAGCACTTGGTCGCCTTGCAGATCCAGGAGGATGGCCTGGTGTGGGCCGGGGTACCGCCGATTTATCTTTCTCTGGATGGCGATACGGCCCGGAATTGGGAGGGACTAGTTGCTTTTCAGGGCGGCTTTCTGTTGGTGACGGATACCTTCCCTGAGACGATCCTCGCATTTGTTGAGTAATCGCCCCCTGACAGCTTGGCCCCCGGCCCGGGTAGAGCATCGTGAAGCAGGGTCGGGTGAATCGTCCGGGGATAAGGGGTTCGTGGACGGGCATTCTTATACAGCATTAATATTCATGGTGTATAATGGGTATCCAATCGGGGATGACTGGCTTCGACGGGAGAGGCTGGTCCCGGATTGCGAGTCGAGAGGTACCGAACTCGTAAAATCAGTACACCAATTAAGTGCCGATAGCACTGAATATGCTGCTCTGCCCCTCGCTGCGTAAGCAGTTGAGCTAAGAGCTACGACCTCCTAAAGAGGTCTCGCCCCTCACCGTCGTACTCCTGGCCGGAGGTGGGTGCGGCGTCATAAAGTCAGGATGCCATGCATGGACGCCGTTAGATGCATGAAAGAAGGGCTTTCGGGTCCTAACGGCTGGCGAAAGGGTCGCCCCGTTGGCTGGCTAACCTGGAGCGAGATTGAATAAGTCAACTACACTCGTAGATATCCGAGGGTCGATTCTTTCGGACGCGGGTTCGATTCCCGCCATCTCCACTGGCAAACAGAAGCGCCCGGCTCAGCCGGGCGCTTCTGCTGTTTGCTTTTGCTGGGGCTGCGTTTGGGGATCAGACCTGGCAGACCAGGCCTTTGAGGTAGGAGCCCTCCGGGAAGGCCAGAAGGGTGGGATGGTCCGGGGCCTGGTCCATCCGGTGACAAATCCGGGCGTCCACCGCTGCATCCAGGGCGGCATCCGCCACAATCTTCTGGAAGAAGGCGGCGTCTATGCCCCCCGAGCAAGAAAAGGTCATCAGGATCCCTCCTGGCCTGAGGAGCTTGAACCCATACAGATTGATGTCCTTATAGCCCCGGGCGGCTTGGCGCGCCTGGGATGCCGTGGGGGCGAATTTGGGGGGATCGAGGATGACCAGGTCAAACTGGCGCCCCTGGTCCCGCAGGAGGCGCAGGGATTCAAAGACATCCCCAGCCAGGGTGGCATGGTCTTCTTCTGGCAGCGCGTTCAATGTACCATTCTCCCGGGCCAGGTCCAGGGCTTCCTCAGACGAGTCAATGGAGAGGACTGTCCGCGCACCCCCGGCCAGGCTGGCGACGCTGAACCCGCCGGTGTAGGCGAAGCAGTTCAGGACATCCTTGCCCGCGGCCAGACTGCGGCAGAAGGCCCGGTTGTCCCGCTGATCCAGGTAGAAACCGGTTTTTTGCCCCGTGACGACATCCACCCGGAACCGGAGACCGTTTTCCAGGATGGTCAGGGGTTGGTCCGGCAGGGAGCCGCGCAACAGCCCGGTGCTTTCCGGGAGACCTTCCAGCTCCCGCACGGTCACATCGGAGCGCTCATAAATTGCCGAGGGGGCCAGCAGGTCCGCAAGGCAGTCCGCGATAGTCTCGCGCCAGTGTGCCATGCCTGCCGAAAGGACCTGCATCACCAGGACCTCCTCGTAGCGATCTACGATCAGTCCGGGCAGGCCGTCCGACTCGGCATGCACCAGCCGCCAGGCTGTGGTGTTGTCCCGGTCAATCCAGGATTGGCGCTGGGCTGCAGCGTTGCGGATTCGCTGTTGGAAGAAGGCCCGGTCAATGACGGTATCCTCATCCCAGGTCCAGATGCGGGCCCGGATTTGCGAATCCGGGCTGTAGGCAGCCCGGGCCAGGAAATGGCCCCGAGAATCATAAACGGCCACCGTTTCCCCGGAGTCCGGGGGGCCTTCGATGGATTTGACGGCCCCGGAGAAGATCCAGGGATGCCGCCGCAGGATGGCCTTTTCGCGACCTTTTTTCAGGATCAGCTTTTTCATGGGGATTTCTTTTCGATCAGTTCTTTGAGCTCCGCTTCGGAGAGGATGGGGACGCCCCGTTTTTGGGCCTGGTCGTATTTTGAACCCGGGTCCTCCCCCAGAACCAGGTAATCTGTGTTGCCGCTGACGCTGCCGGTCACTTTGCCGCCATTGCCCTCGATGAGGTCCTTAGCCTCGCTGCGGGTCAGGCTGGGCAAGGTGCCGGTGACCACAAAGGTCAACCCGTCAAGGGGCAGGTCGCCGGTTTCGGCCTTTTCTTCCGCAACGGGCCAGACCCCGGCCTCTTTGAGCTTTTCCAGGACCGTGCGGTTGTCCTCGTTTTCAAACCAGCCAACGATGGATTCGGCGATGCTTGGGCCGAAGCCTTCAATGGCCTCCAGGTCCTCCTGGCTGGCCTGGCTGATTTCATCCAGATCCTGATAGCGGTCGGCCAGCTCCTGGGCTGCCACCTGTCCCACCTCCCGGATCCCGAGGCCCGTAATCAGCCGGTACAGCGGCTGGGATTTGGATTCCTCCAGGGCGGTGAGGAGATTGTCGGCTTTTTTCTCGCCGAAGCCTTCCAGATCGAGAAGGTCCGCTTTTTCCAGGTCGTAGAGATCGGCGATGTGGGATACCAGCCCAGCATCCACCAGTTGTTTGACGGTGTTGATGCCGAGGCCCTGAATGTCCATGGCCCCCTGGGAAACAAAGTGCTCCAGGTTGCGGACGAGCTGGGCCGGGCAGGCATTGTTGGGGCAGTAGTAGGCCACCTCCCCTTCGGCGCTCTCCACGGACGCGCCGCAGGCCGGGCAGACATCCGGGGGGGAATAGATCGCTTCGTTCCCGGAGCGGACGTCTTCGATGGGGCCGATGACATAGGGGATCACCTCTCCGGCTCGTTTGACCAGCACCCGATCGCCAATGCGGATGTCCTTCTCTTCAATATACTCAAAATTGTGCAGGGTGGCCTGCTTGACAACCACGCCGCCGATCTCCACCGGGTCCAGGATGGCATAGGGGGTCAGCACACCGGTGCGTCCCACGTTCACGCCGATGTCCTTGAGGGTGGTGGTGACGCGTTCTGCAGGGAATTTGTAGGCGATGGCGCCCCGGGGGTCCTTGCCCACGTATCCCAGGCTCTCTGCCAGGTCGAGATCGTTGATCTTGATCACGATTCCATCCACTTCATAGTCCCAATTGTCGGTGTCAACTGATTGGATGAAGTCAATCACTCCGTTCAGAGTCTCTCGCTTTTCCGACACATCGCTGACGGGGAAGCCCAGATTTTCAAGGTATTTCAGGGTCTGCCACTGGGTGCCCGGGACTGTGCCGTTTTCGTGGTGGACAATGGTATACACAAAGAGGGTCAGGGGGCGCTGTGCGGTGACCCGAGAATCAAGCTGGCGCAGGGAACCAGCAGCCGTGTTGCGGGGATTGAGGTAGGTCTTCTTTCCAGCTTCTTCCAGGCGCTGGTTGAGCTCAACGAAATCGGGTTTTGTGATCAGGGCTTCCCCCCGCACGACCAGCACTTCTGGAACCTCCGGGCCGTCCTGGGTGACCGGGATGTGAAGGGGCAGGGCGTTGATGGTGCGCAGGTTTTCGGTGATATCCTCTCCGACCTCGCCGTTGCCCCGGGTGGCGCCCTGGACAAAGACGCCGTCTTCATAGCGCAGGACCACCGTCAGACCATCCAGCTTGGGCTCCACGGTGAACCGGGCCTCCCGGACGCGATCATCCAGTTTGGCGATCCGGTCCAGCCAGCCCCGCAGGTCTTCAATGCTGTAGCTGTTATCCAGGGAGAGAATCGGAGCCGGGTGTTCCACCTTTTCAAATTTATCCAGGGGTTGGGCGCCCGCCCGTTGGGACGGGGAATCCGGTGTGACCCAATCGGGATGCTCCGCCTCAATTTCCTTGAGACGCTTCATTTTCTGATCATACTCATAATCGCTGATGACGGGATCGTTTAGCACGTAATAGCGGTAATTGTGATAGCGCAGTTCTTCCTTCAGTTCCTTGTATTCCTGCCTCACATCGTTTTCAGACATCCGTTGTTTCCCTTTTTCTCCGACAAATTGGTTTGTTTAATTTTACACGATGCCCCCTTAAAGCGAAATATTCCCGGTGAGATTCGAACTCACATGTACGGCTCCGGAGGCCGTCGCCTTATCCATTAGGCCACGGGAACATGGTTGGAGAAAGTTTTCTCATCCAAGCGTAACTATTATACCCAAAAATGGAAAAATGACCAATAGCGGTGGCGGCGGGTGCGGAAAAAATAGATGAAAAAAAACGGTCCTTGGGATTGTTCGGGGTGATTGGACGGCCCAGACTTACCTGGAAATTGAATGACCCTTCAACCCTTGACAAAGGGGAAGGCATGCAGTATTCTATTTAAGTCGTTGATTAAACACT
Source organism: Anaerolineaceae bacterium (assembly GCA_034437335.1). Classification (GTDB taxonomy): domain Bacteria; phylum Chloroflexota; class Anaerolineae; order Anaerolineales; family Anaerolineaceae; genus Brevifilum. The sequence goes on along the minus strand of DAOTUG010000216.1, from coordinate 9,090 downwards.
TAAATACAAAGGATCATGGAACCGATTACCGAGTTATCCCGTTTTTATAAGGCCCTTTCGGATGAGACCCGTTTGAAGCTGATCACCCTGTTGACCCGTCAAAAACGGGGTCAGGCGCTGTGCGTGGGCCGTCTGGCCCATGAACTGGAATCCAGCAGCGCAAATATCTCGCAACATTTGCGGATCCTGAAGGACCTTGGGCTGGTGAAAAGCCGGCGGGATGGGTACCGGATCCATTATTTTATTGACCAGGAAGCCTTTGCAAAGTACCAATCCTGGAGCAAAGACCTCTTTGGCGAATTGCAAGCGGATTGAACCACTTAATTGAGAGGAGTATCATTCTATGTGCTGCGAAAAGAAATGTCAGGGTCATGGCGGGGACTGCATTCACCCGGAACAGAAGAAAGATCCCAAGGAATGCACCCCTGAACAGATTCGCCTGTGCCACGGTGAGGATGCCAAAACCCACCCCTGTGAAAAATAGCCCCATGTGTTTGCTGCCATCGTAGCAGATCGGGCCTTTTTCACCCCAAAAATGCCTTCGGCCGAGGGGCATCCGCGGGATGCCCTCATCGGCTGAAGGCTGTCTGCTGCAGCCGATTGTCCCACAACGAAAAAAGATCACGATGATGACGACACTGATCCAAACCCATCAACTCACGAAACGATATGATGATCGCGTCCTGGCGGTGGACCGCGTGACGTTTCAAATTCACAGAGGAGAAATCTTCGGCCTTCTGGGTCCAAATGGTGCGGGAAAGACGACCACCATCAAGCTCCTGAACGGCCTGGCCAGGCCGACATCCGGATCTGCCCGGATACAGGATGTGGACATTCAGGAAAAGCCCAAAACAGCCCAGGGCCTGATGGGAGTGGTGCCAGATGAAAGCAATTTATATCCCGAACTGAGCGGCTTTGAAAACCTCAGCTTCTGCGGCGCGCTGTACGGCCTTGGGGGAGAAGAAAGGCGCTCTCGGGCCAGGCAACTGCTGCGCATGTTTGATCTGGAAACGGCTGGCGGCAGAAAGTTCCAGACCTATTCCAAGGGCATGAAGCGGAAGCTGACCATCGCTGCCGGGATCATTCATCGTCCCCCGATCCTCTTTCTGGATGAACCCACAACGGGCATTGATGTCAACAGCGCACGTCAGATCCGCAAACTCATCCTGGACCTGCGCAAAGAAGGTGTGACGATCCTCCTGACGACCCATTACATTGAAGAAGCGGAACGGCTATGTGACCGGATCGGTTTTCTCGTTGGCGGACAATTGATCAAGGTTGATTCGGTGCAGAACCTTCTTGCACCGGTCCAAAATGAGCATATATTGGTGATCTCCGTTTCCAGGATGGTGGAGGAACATCTGGAAACGGCTGCCCGTCGGTTTCCCGGGTACCATTTCTCCCGTTTACCTGGGGACCGGCTGGAGATTGTGTCTAACCATCCGGTGCCGGTGAGTCCCATCGTGCGGTTTTTGGAGGACTTGGACATCACTGTGCTGGAAGCGGTACGGGCCAGACCCTCATTGGAAGAGGTCTTTGTTCGCCTGACGGGGGTGGCCCGGGATGACATGATGCGAGAGAAGAACCAACGAGGTCGCGGAAAATGAAGCAATGGACTGCGTTTTGGAATATTTTATTGAAGGACATCAAGGCTTACTATTTAAAGCCCCCCAACATCAGTTGGGGCATTATCTTTCCTCTGGCTTGGACGGGCATGTTTTTTATCCGCACCGGACAGGGCATTGATCAGATTGAAACGCTCCTGCCGGGGGTGATGGCGGTGTCCATTTTGTTTGGGACCACGTCCATGCTGGCGGTGACGGTCACCTTTGAAAAGAAAAATGCCTCCTTTGACCGGTTGCTTCTGGCGCCGCTGCCCCTTGAGCTGTTGATGCTGGCCAAAACCAGCGGGGCGATTCTCTTTGGATCCCTCAACGCTGTTGTGCCGATTGTGATGGCCGCCTTTCTCCTTCCTGATCTGCGGTTGAACCCCTGGCTGGTTGTCCCGGCCATCCTGCTGATCGCCATTTCCTCCACTTTTTTGGGTCTGTTCATCGCAGTTTCCGTGAGCGAGGTGTTTGAGGCCCAGACATTTTCCAATTTCATCCGCTTTCCGATGTTGTTTCTGTGCGGCTTATTCGTTCCGATCGCTAATCTGCCGGCGGCTCTGCAACCGGTGTCCTATGCTTTGCCTTTGACATATGGTGTGGATATCCTGCGGCACGGATTTTCGCAGACCACGTTACTGCCCGTTTGGCTCGACATGGCTGCCATCGCCGTTTTTTGTCTGGTCCTGTTTGTGGTCAGTTTGATCAATATTCACAAACGCTGGATCTTATAAGGGGCCGGGAGGGCGGCGGGAAGCAGATTGGCCTCATCCGAAGGGGGGATCCAGAGCAGGGAAAAGGCCATCCGAAGAACAGCAAGCAACCAGAAAACAGCAGGGGGTACCTGCCCTGCTGTTTGTGGTTAAGCTGTTTCCTTGGTGGGGTGGGGGTCAGGCCGTCCGGATCGCCCGGGAGAGATCGGCCACTTTTTCCCGCAACGCCTTCACCGTTTGGGTGTTGCCTTTCTCCTCCCCCAGTTTGTGGAGGTGCCGTTTCTTCAGGGCAAGTTGGGCGGCGCGTTTGTAAAACCGGGTGGTTTTGCCATAGTTTCCCTTTGGAATGGCGCTCAAGCGGGCGAAGCTCACTCGCAGGGCGGAAATGACGGTTTCGTACTGGCTTTGGGTGAGGGTGCCCTTTTGCACCTCATCGCGGAGGTAGTTGACCAGCACTTTCCGCTCCCGCGCAATGGCGATGATGATGAAGACCAGCATCAGGAACCAGCCGAACCAATCCAACAGGGTGGTGAAGGCCAGTCCCCCCAGGCTGCCGGCCAGGCTGGCCAGGAAATTGTGCAGGGCATGGGAAGCCATGGCCAGGCCAAGGCCGATGATCGGCCCGATGAGTTTGACCAGCACGCTGCGGTTGAGTCGAGCAGCGGCCAGGCCGATGCCGAAGAAGGCGGTGTAGAAGGGGTGCTGCCATCCGACCAGCACCAGACGGATGAAGGCCAGAAAGGCGAAGCCCTCCCATCCGCTTTCAGCAAAGCCATAACTGAAGATGTAGAAGGCGTTTTCCGTGGCGGAAAAGCCCAGGGCGGTCACACCGGCATAGACAATCCCATCCAGAACCGAGTCAAACTCATTGCGGAAGACCCAGAACACCAGCAGGACGGCGAATCCCTTGAGGAGCTCTTCAATGATCGGGGCGATGACCGAGGCGGTGGTGAATTCCGTCGCCAGCTCTGAGCCGGTGAGGAAATAGACTCCCACCCCCAGGACGGTGTTGAGGATGAAAGCACCCCCGGCGGCTACGATAGCTCCCCACAGAAAGACGCCCCCCAGGAGCAGCAAGGGCTCCTTTTCATAGCGATCAAACCAGAACAGAATATAGGCGAAGAGAAAAGACGCCAGGAAACTGATGAGGATAGATGCTGCCACCCCAAGCAAGGTCATATGGTGCCTCCGAACTGTGATGTGAACCCTTTTATTGTACACAAAAACCGCACTGACCGGAAGGACATTCCGGACATCCCGCACGGCCGGAACAGGCATCCTTGGCAGAGCGGAGCACATCAAACGCGAGCATCCCTCTGGCCATGGGGCTGACCCGGCCGAACACAAGCTGACAGGGCAAGGGGTGGGGTTTTTTGGGATTATCCTTCCCGGAGGATCAGGGCGGTGCGCTTGACCAGATAGTCCGTGTTGGGATAGCCCAGGGACTCCAGGACCTCATCGGGGCGGCCTGTGGCGCCCGGCTGGGCCCGCAGGTGCATGTCTAGCCCGGGGCCGTTGCACCCGTCCTGCGTCAGCGTCAGGGAGAGGATCAGGGGGCGCAGGTCGTAGGGCTTTCGACGACGGGTGCGAATGATGGCCTCCGCCAGGAGCAGGCTGCGCACCCTGGTCTCCAGCACGAGCACGGGCTGGGGGTCAAAGAACGTCACCGTGTATTTGCTGGACTGCATGCGCACTTGTAGGGCATCTTCCCGCAGGTCCACCTCCCGGACGGCCTTGATGCGGATTCCAACGGGCACGGCGCGGGCCAACCGGTCGTTGATATCTTTGGGGGGATGGGGTTTATTCATCCAGAAATCGAGGAGTTCGGCCTGGCTGGTGAACCCCAAGGGCAATGCCGAGGCCAGGTTGAGCCGGGCCCGGGGGTGATAGCCCTGGGAATAGCGCACGGGCAGGCCGCTGCGCCGCAGCGTGCGCTCCCAGAGACGCTGCATATCCAGATGGCCGATGAAGCGCAGATCGGCTTCCTTGGTATATTCAACACGGATGCGGGTGATGTCTTCCTGGTGGGTCATCTCAGGGGCACTTCCATCCACCGCCCGGGGCTTCCAGACGGAGCTCGTTGAAGTCGGCCAGGATTCCGCAGGCATAGCAACCCCCGCGGCAGTCCGGCCGGATGCGGCCTTCCAGGCTCCACTGGTAATCCCGGATCAGGAAGGCTTTGCGCACTCCGGCGTTGATGTGGTCCCAGGGCAGGGTTTCCTCAAGGCTCCTCGGCCGGAAGCTGTAAAAATCCGGGTCCAGCTCTGAGGCTGCAAAGGCGGCCTTCCAGTGGTCCGGGTTGAATTGATCTGACCAGGCATCAAACCGGGCGCCGTTTTCCCAGGCCTGATGGACCACCTGGGCCAATCGTCGGTCGCCCCGGGAGAGCCAGGCTTCCAGCAGGGAGGCTTGCGGGTCGTTCCAGGTCATTTTGATCTTCGCGCCGCGCAGGCCTTCATGCAGGCGGGAAATTTTTTCTTCAATAGAGGCAAGTCCCTCGAAGGGTACCCACTGGAAGGGGGTGTGGGGCTTGGGGATGAAGGTGCTCACCCCCAGGTGGATTCGGGCCCGTCCGCCGGCGATGCGGCGGCCTTCAGCCAGGGCCTCTTTGCTGAGTGCGGCGATGGCGGCCACATCTTCCAGGGTCTCCTGGGGATGGCCGATCATGAAGTACAGCTTGATGGTTTTCCAGCCATGTCCAAAAACCGCCCGGACCGTTTCCATGAGTTCCTGGTCGCTGATGGGCTTGTTGATGATATTGCGCAGACGTTCCGTCCCGGCCTCCGGAGCCAGGGTGAATCCGCCGCCGGGGGACAGGGCCTCCAGTTCATCCATGATCGCCTCGGAGAAGGACTCAATTCGCAGGGAAGGCAGGGTGATATTGACCTGCCGTTCGCAGAGCAGCGCTCGCAACCCCTGGATCAGGGGGACGATCCGGGAATGGTCTGAGGAGGAAAGGGACAGCAGGCTGACTTCTTCATAGCCGGTTTTGTCCAGGCCGATTTTGAGGGCCTGGAGGATCTCGGGCACCGGACGCTCCCGGATGGGCCGGTTGACCATCCCAGCATGGCAGAAGCGGCAGCCGCGGGTGCAGCCCCGCATGATTTCCACGCTGACCCGCTCCTGCACGGTTTCCACATTGGGCACGAGAAAATCCGTCAGGGGCTCGGGCAGCCGGGCCATGATCCGTTTGTGGATGGGGAGAGGGGCAGCCGGGTGGTTGGGGGTAATTTTGTCCACTGTGCCGTCCGGATGGCAGCTGACGTCATACAAGGCGGGGATGTAGACTCCGGGGATGGACGCCAGGCGGACGAGCAGGGCCGGGCGGTCCTCGCCGGCCTCCTGGCTGGCCTGAAGGGCATCCACGACGTCCAGCACGGCCGCTTCGCCCTCGCCGATCACAAAGGCGTCCACGAAGGGGGCCACTGGTTCGGGGTTGAAGGCCGCCTGCCCCCCGGCTAGGATCAGGGGGTGCTGGTTGTCCCGGTCCCGGCTCAATAGAGGCAGCCCCGCCAGATCGAGGATGTTGAGGAAGTTGGTATAGAGGGTCTCGTAGGGCAGGCTGACGCCGATGAGGTCAAAATCGGCCAGGGCGCGCTTGTTTTCCAGGCTGTAGAGGGGCAGGCCCGCTTCCCGGAGGGCGGCTTCCATGTCCGTCCAGGGGGCAAAGGCGCGTTCTGCAGCCAGATCGTCCCGCTGGTTGAGGATGTCATAGAGCAGAGCCAGGCCCAGGTTGGATTGGCCCAGGTCATAGATGTCGGGAAAGACCAGGGCGATATGGGTACGCACGGAATCCCAGGCTTTGACGACCTGGTTGAGCTCGCCGCCCACATAGCGACCGGGTTTGACCACCGTGGGCAGGATGCGCTGCACCTGCCGCCAGAGGGTGTTGTCGTTTTTGGGAGGGGTCATGATTAAAATGTACCTTTATAGGCGCCGCCGTCCACAGTCAGCATCACGCCGGTGATGTAGGAGGCCGCTGGGGAGAGGAGAAAGGCCGCCGCATTGGCGAACTCCTGGGGGGTGCCCATCCGTCCCAGGGGGCTCTGCTGGTTTTGTTTTTCGATTTCCGCTTCTCTGCTGGTGCCGCGACGCCGGGCACGGTCTTCCAGGAGGGATTCGACGCGCTCGGTATGGGTCCAGGAGGGGAGGATGGAATTGACGCGGATGCCCTCGGGGCCGAGTTCCAGGGCCAGGGTTTTTGTCAGCCCGACGGTGGCGGCGCGGACGCTGTTGGAGAGGACCAGCTCCGGAATGGGCTGCTTGACGGAGATGGAGGTCACCGTGAGAACCGCCGGGGCATCCGACTGGCGCAGGTGGGGCAGAGCCGCCCGGATCAGGCGCACATGACTGAGGAAGGACAGCTCGACGGCCTCCTGCCACTGGCGGTCGTCAAAGGATTCGAAGGGCCCCGGCGGGGGGCCGCCAGCGTTGGTAAAGAGCAGATCGAGGCCGCCAAAGGTGGAAACCGTCTCTTCCGCCAGCCGCGTGGGGGTTTCAGGGTCGGTCACATCCCTTGGCAGGGTGAGGACCTCCGCCCCCAGGGCGGACAGTCTTTCCCGGGCTGCGGCCAGGTGGGCCGGGCTGCGGCTGTTGATGGCGATGCGGGCGCCCTCCCGGGCCAAGGTTTCCGCGGTGGCAAAGCCCAGTCCCCGGCTTGCGCCGGTCAGCAGGGCGATTTTTCCTTTTAATCCCAGATCCATGGGGCTTCTCCTCTCAATTCAGGATCTCCATCTGTTCCCCGGTCAGGGGCAAGTCCGGCCAGTGACTCTCGTAGAACTTGATCACACGAGTCAGGACTTGTTCGGCCTGGCGCCCTTCCCTGGAGGCGCAGGCGATGAGCAGGGTGCTGGATTGCCAAACGTCGTGGTGGTCGCTCTCAACCACGGAAATGTTGAATTCCTTGTGCAGCCGGGTCAGGATTGGCTTGATCCGGCGCCGTTTGGCTTTCAGGGAATGACAATCCGGCAGGTAAATGGAGAGGGTTAGAATTCCGACACTCATGGTCTTAATTAAACCAGACAATTTTCAAATGTCAATTCTGTGGGGGATTTCGGTTCATCCCGGAGCGGTTTCATGCGCTTTCTGCGTCGGACACCACCGGATTGGTGAGGGTCCCCAGGCCTTCGATGGTGATGGAGACGGTGTTTCCGGGTTTCAGGTCCTCAACCCCGGCGGGGGTGCCCGTCAGGATGATGTCCCCTGGCTCCAGCGTCATGATCGAGGCGATGAAGACCACCAGTTGGGGGATGGTGAAGACCATATCCCGGGTGGAGGCCATCTGGCGCAGCATGTCATCCACATGGCAGGTGATGAGGGCATCGGCCGGGTCGAAGTCCGTCTCGATCCAGGGGCCCAGGGGGCAGAAGGTGTCAAACCCCTTACCCCGGGTCCACTGGGTGTCGGCGCGCTGGAGGTCTCGGGCGGTGACGTCGTTGGCGATGGTGTAGCCGTAGACGTGGTCCATGGCATCCTCGGGCTGTATCCAGCGGCCGCGCTGGCCGATGACCACGGCCAGTTCCGCTTCGTGCTGGACCTGCTCCGATTGGGGCGGGAGGCGGATGGGGTCCCCGGAGCCGATCAGGCTGGTGCCGGGCTTGAGGAAGAGGACCGGGATGTCGCCCACCTGGGCGTTGTGTTCCCGGGCGTGGGCCTCGTAGTTGCGGCCGATGCAGAGGATCTTGCCCGGCCGGACCGGGGGGAGGAGCCGGACGGTGTCCACCGGCAGGTCAGGGTCCAGGCGCCGGTAAGGGCCGAAGGGGTCGCCATCAATCTGGCCGACCTGGTCCTCGTGGAGCCAGCCATAGCGGGGGGAGAGATCCGGGGTGGAAAAACGGAGGAGTTTCATGGGATGTCCTTCCGGGGCAATTGGGGTATAATGGGGTGGTCGGGCGGATAGCTCAGTTGGTCAGAGCGCATCTCTTACACAGATGAGGTCGCAGGTTCGAGCCCTGTTCCGCCCATTTTGTGGTTAACAAGGTGTCCGGGGAGATTATAACAGAAAGCATGGAAAGCAATCGCCGCAGTGCAATGCTTTTGTGGGCGTTCTACACTGGGGTATGAGCGCCGTCAGGCGGTGGTCAATGATTGCATCATCCGGGGAAAATGGATACTGTGGGATCCCCCTATTGCTTCCTGGTATGACCGTGTCCCGGATCCTGCCCTGGCAGACGCCATCCCTCATCGCCCTGGGCACAATGCATATCGCATTCTGTTGCAGGGAGAATCACAGCGAAAAATCCTTGCTCAGCGCACCAGGTCATTCACTTGAAACATAATCAGTTTTGTAATCCAGATTGGGTGGACGATTGTTTCCGGAATCACTGGTCGGTTTCATCGGGATATGCAGCTTTGAAGGATAGCTCAGACTCGCTCTTTTCGCAAATTTTACCGAATAAATGTTACACTAACCTAATCAATTCTATAAAAATGATTCCTAAGTGCAATTTCATGATTTGAAATATCTTTTGCAACAGCTACCGAAAGTGGGAAAAATGAGAATAAAAGAGGTCAAAATATCGGGATATAAGCCTTTCCAGTTCAGTGCTCAGATATGCGAAAAGGGAAAAAATTGCTATGAAATTATTTGGCAAAAAGATGCGATACATCTAAAATTTCCTACATCAGGAAATATGTTGTCAGCTTTGATTGGTCCTAACAGTTGCGGGAAATCAAGTATTTTTAAGGCTTTAGATTTTTTCTATGGCACCAAAAGTAGTCTGAAAGAAGAAACTCACTCGGAGTTTTTTCATAATAAGGAAATTGAGAAT
>DAOTUG010000215.1:0-11564 GCA_034437335.1 Anaerolineaceae bacterium | reverse complement strand
GGCGAAGTGCCGGTTATCACTGCCTTTAATAAAATTGACCGATTGAAGGATCCGGAACAGGCTATTGCCGCGCTGGATGAATTCCCGAACACTTTTCCCATTTCTGCTTGGACGGGAAAGGGCATCCCCGAAGTGCTGTCTGCTGTGGAAGAGGAGTTATTTGAAGCCTATCTGCCGATTAAAGTCCGGATCCCATTCAAAGAAGGGCAATTGATTTCGCTCTTCCATGAATTTGGACAGGTTCATTCGTTGGTTCATGGGGAAGAGGGAGCTCTCCTGACAGGTCAAATTCCACGCAGGCTATTGTATCAATTTGAACCGTATCTGGAAACTGATCTGCCGGAGACAGCAGATGAAGAGAGCGAAGAAGATGGGTAAGAAAAAAGAGCTGGAGTTATCCAGCTCTTTTTGATTCCAATTTCTGTGAATATCTAATTACCGTTCATCCGTGTCGAGGATTTCCCGTCCCTGATAATGTCCGCAGTTGGTGCAGACACGATGGGGCAACCGGGTTTCTCCGCAATTTGGACAAACGATATAGTTGCGCGCCTTCAATGCATCGTGGGCACGCCGGCGGTCACGTCGACCGGAAGAAACTCTGCGTTTTGGTAGAGGGGTCATCTTTCACTCCTTAATAAATTCAATGATGCCAATCAAGCCAAAGGATTATACCTGTAGGTCCGGGAGGCGTCAAGCCCAGATTTGGAGTTGTGCTAGGAATTGTTTTCAGGGTCGTCAAAATCCAAATTCTCAAATTCGCCGGATTCCATCGCGTTTAAAAGATCCCTTGCAGCTGCGGCCTGATTTTCAGGCACCAGAACTTCTACCCTGCCAAGACGGCCCACGGAAAGCCCAATCGTGCGGGCAACGCTTTCCTGACTGAGCACAACAGGAATGCCCTGGGCTTCAAGAAAGCCCTTGACCATTTCTGCTTCGAGGTTTCCATAGGTCTTATAAACGCTGATCAGTTCCATGGTTAAGTTTCTTTCTTAGAGAATTAGGTGGATGGCTTTCGCATAAGCGTATATAGCACGTTCCGAGGACCCATTTTCCAACGCTGCATCTCCCAGCAGTTCCCAAATTTCCATTGTATTCGCCCTGTGTGGATCCTGAACTGCTTTACTTAACCAGAGCTGAATCACATCGAGATGCTCTTTTTGTTCAATATATCCTCTGAAGATTTCCAGTGCTTGTTCCACTTCACCATGCTCAAGGAGTTCTCTGGCCAGATTCAACGTTTCCGGCAGGTTTTCTTCGTCCGTGGTCTGCCAATGCATTTCTTGAAAGCGATCCTGTTTTTCTTCGGCTGATTCTGTAAACCGCTCTGGTTCCTTATGAGAAGCAGATGCAGGTTTTGACTCTTGCGGTGCCGGTTGTTCCGAGGGTATTTCATCAGTTTCTTTTTTTTCCGGTCGGTGGATCATCAGTGAAGGGCCTTGTGGGCGATCCGATGGTGCGTTTTGGGTGGGTGCTTCAGGTGTTTTTTCACCTGGGAACCTTTCTTTTTTCCCTTCGTCTGCATCCGTTTGTACAGGTTGAGTTTTTTCAATGGAAAGGTGACTGTCAGGTGTTGCCGGTGCTTCATCCCGCTTTTCTGATTGAGGGGATTGTTCGTTTTCGAGTATCATCTGATTAAGCCATGGGGGAAGTTCATCTTCAGATTCGCGGGCTTCTTCTGGCATTTCCAACTCCCTGAAAGCTTCTGATTCCTGGGCAAAGTCAAAGTCCGGGATTTCTTGAGAGTTCTCATCGTTATGCGAGTTTGATTGAGTTGAGGTGAGATTTTCTTTTGAAGGGAGTTCCGGTTGGGGAAGTTCAGCAGGGTCCGGGATGATTTCTCTGGTTGGTCGGGGCGGGGACTCCTTGGCTGGCGCCTCTTGAGGGGGTTGTGTTTTTTGGTGCTCATTTATTTGCACAGTTGGCGCGGCGGGATCAACTTCCGTCATATCACTCAACCAATCCGGAAGGGCGTCCGCTGAAGGATTGATGATGTTGGAGACCGTGGGAACCGGTTCATCCGGGGTTTCTTCTTCCTCAGGGTTGGTTTTTGGGTTTCTCTCTTCCGCTGCATCAGGCTCTGGCATAGGCTCATCTTTTTCTGGCAGGTCAGGGCTTTCCGTTTCTTTGATCCAGCCAGAATTGCCTCGCTGGGTGCTGATTGGGGAGGTGTCTTCGATCTTGGGTTCCTCCAGGCCCTGAAGCCATGCCGGGATATCATCGTTTATAAGGTTGTCCGGTTTTTTGGGTTGATCTTCAGACGTTGGGTTTTGTTTATTATCCATGGTTGTTCCCAAGGTGAGTGGGTGAGTGTTTCCCTGTTTAGCATATCATACGCGTTTCTGAATGTCCGGTCAAGACATGCTTCTATTGTATTATATTTAAATTAGAAAAACCGCCGGGATTTCCAGACGGTTTTCAGGGTGAATTGGGACGTTATTCACCGAGATAATCCCTGAGGCGTCTTTTGACTGCCGGGTGCCGTAGTCGGCTGAGGGCCTGAGCTTCAATCTGGCGAACGCGTTCCCGCGTGACTCCCATCTTACGTCCAACCTCTTCCAGTGTGTAGGCTTGTCCGTCCAGCAGGCCATACCGCAGTTGCAGTATCCGGACTTCCCGTGGTGGGAGGGAATCTAGGACGGAAACGAGGTGCTCCTTCAACAGATTGTAGGTCGCCATATCATCCGGAGGTGGGGCTTCATCATCCTCGATAAAATCCCCCAGCATGGAATCCTCTTCATCATCGGTGGGCGTCTCAAGCGAGAGAGGTCGTCTAGCAACCTGGATCATGTTTTCAACTTTTTTAGGTGGAACTTCCAGAGTTTCCGCCAGCTCATCCACAGTGGGTTCTCTACCCAAACGTTGGGTCAATTGGTGCTGAATGCGGAGCAGCTTATTAATTTGATCCCCCATATGCACAGGAACCCGGATGGTGCGTCCCTGGTCTGCAATGGCCCGAGTCACAGCCTGACGAATCCACCAGGTGGCATAAGTGCTGAATTTGTGGCCACGGCGATACTCAAATTTTTTCGTGGCCCGAATGAGACCAATGTTGCCTTCTTGGATCAAATCAAGGAAAGGCACTCCCCGTCCCATATATTTCTTGGCGACACTGATCACCAGCCTGGAATTCGCTGTTATTAGATGTTCCCTAGCAGCCCAGCCATCTTCGATCAGCCGGCGGAGTTCGATCCGGCGGCGGTTGGAAACGTTGCCCCGGGCAAGTTCTTCCCGGGCCATCCGGCCGCTTTCAATGCGCTGGGCTAACTCCACTTCCTGCTGAGCCGTCAGAAGTGGAACGCGGCTGACTTCCTTGAGATATAAGCCAATGGTGTCGTCTGTATCAATATTTGCAAGATCGTCCAGAAACGGCGATTTTCCACCAGTCTCTCCCTCAGGCTCGTTATCCGGTTCCTTTTTCAGATCCTCATCTGTGGGATCTTCCAGCAAAGCGGCATCCTCGATATAGGGGATGCCGGCGCTGATCAAAGCGGCGAAGGCCTCTTCCAACTGGCTGACGTCCTGTTCTGCATTTGGGAAGAATTGCAGAATGTCATTGATGGTGACGAATGATTTTTTCCTACCAATTTGGATCAAACGAGCGATTGCGGACGTGTCACTTCCCTCGTTTGTTTTTGTGTTACGCATTGTACCCATAGGATCTCATATTCCCTCAGGCCCGCTTAAAAACGAAGGGCATATAGTCAAGGCAATTACCAATATCATTTTCCCTTGACATACGGAGTGTGAATTGGCTGGAATGAGAATACTCCTTTTTGGTTGAAAAATCAATTCCCATTTCTCATTCTTTTAGAATTCAAAACATTGCGATTATTCGGATTCTGGCGTGGGTGTTGGCGCAGTTTCTGTTTCTTCCAGCGATGGCGTGTTTTCTGGATCTGGTGTTGGTGTTGGTGGTGTTGTGGCCGTGATGAGAAGATTGACCGCTTGATCAATGTTCATCATCGGAAGAACAATGACTTCTCCATTTTCCGTCAAGACATAATACCCCGTATTGAGCGGGGTTGGTATCCCAATCTTGAGGGAATAAACTGAGCCATCATCGAATTCGATCAGAAAAGCCCTGACCGGTTCCTGGAGCCCGATCTCCTCCAATGGAGGAGGATCCGGCAGTTGGGACATGATTTGCAGGTCGGAAAGGTAGGAAAGCAATTCTTCAATTTTCCCTGCGGTAATGGAACCCTCCGGATGGGAAATAGACACCCACTCCAGGGTGTCAACCCTTTCAATGACGATCTCATCCAAATCAATTTGCGCATAGGTGATTTTGACGATGTCCTGGTCATCCAGGCTGCGCAAGGTGGGTTGCAGGGTGGGGGTAGGCAGTTCAGGTTGTTGATCCTCCGCGGTGTTGGACTGAAGCAGAAGGTATCCGATGATGAGAACAACCAGTACACCCAGAACAATCAAGGTAGATCGCTTTATCATTCTGCTATCCGTTTCTCTTCCTTTGAATGGCAATGATGATCCCGGTGGCGGCGATGAAGAGGGGAATCCCGAGTAAACCACCCAGAATGATACCCAAACGGGTTGCCCTTGTGGGAGGGATCAAAATTCTGGTTGTGGTTTGTTTGGGGGTCAGATTGATCAGATTTTCATTTTGAGCAATCCAATCAATAATACCAATGGAAAAGTCCAGGTTTCCATAGGAAGTGACAAAGGCATCTGTGGCAAAATCAGAATCGCCAACCACGACAACCCGACCACCTGTGGCGGGGTTTTCGAGGGCAACAGCCAGGGTGATGGGACCTTGAATATCATCTTCGTCGAACCCCGCTTCCTGGTTAAGGATCCCCTCGATGTTTGTCTCTGCCCAAGCACGATTGGAAGTCAGCACCAGGTCAGTACTGGTGATCGAATCAACCGGAGCAACGTCCACACTGCGCGATGTGGGATAAAAGGTGATATAGTTACTGACTTCTTCTGTAATGGGATGGGTGCCATATTGCTCTGCAATGGCAATTTCCGCAGGGTCAATGGAAAGATCCACAACCAGGTTGTTTCCCAGGGTTGTGCCCCATGTTTCTGCCAGATATGTCGCCAGAGGATCGTCCTGCCCTTCAATCTGGGTCAGAAATTCTGGTTCATAAAAGACAACGAGAGACCCGCCCTCAGCCAGGAACTCGGCAATCAGGTCCACTTCATCTTGTTCCAGGGGCACCTGGGGAGATGCAATGATAATCGCGCTGGCATCAACCGGGATTTGAGGGGTGGCTACCAGGTTGAGGGGGGTGACCTTATAATTCTTTGCCTCCATGACAGTCAGCACCTCTGTCAGGGCGAAATCCCCTGGATTAAAGAAATCGAGTTCACCATGCCCTGTCAGGGTATAGAAGGAGGCCTGTTCGGGGTTTTGAAGTTTGACAATCGTGTTGACCAGTTTTTCTTCGGTTACAGTAAAGATTTTTTCGGATTGGTCTCCTGCGGTAAGAACAATCGTGGCGTCGCGATCAATTTCAGCCTGGGAAGCTGCCACCGGATCGGCGATGGGATCAATGAACTCGTATTCGAACATCCCATCGGAGTTATCCGCGAAGTTTCGCAGTAATTGGTTGGCTTCTTCTGTACTTCTGCTGGTTGTGTAAAAGGCCCGGGCAACCACCGGGAGTTCAATATTCTGCAGAATTTCCCGGGTTTCTGGTGCCAGGGAATTGACTTTATCCTCTGTGAGATCCCAGGATTGATTATTATTAAAGATTATCAAGTTAACTATCACAAGGATGGCGATCACGGCCAGAGTCAGCACAAGGGAATTACTGCCATACTTAGCTTGACGGCCTTTAAAGAATTGCAGAAGGGTTTCCGGATCCAGGATGATGTAGGCTGCCAATCCCAAAACGCTCACCGCAATGCTTATCTGGACGGACAGGGTGAATTGGCCCAAAGCAATCCGCAGAATCAGTGAAGCGATTGCACCAATCAGGCCAACGATTAAACCAATCGGAGCAAATTTTTTATATTTTTTCATTGTTTACCGCCACCTTCGTGTTTCAATTGATCGGGTGCCCAGAAAAAGCGCCAGCACCGTCATGCTGATGTAGTAGGAAATGCTTTTTAACTCAATCAGACCAGCCCTGAAACCACCGTAATAATGGTTCGTGATGCTGAGATTTCGGAAAATGTCTGCAGCAGCACCTCGTAAGAACTGCGCTGGAGCAGAGGCCACCCAGAGGATAAGCATAACGCCCAGGGAAGCGATCAGAGCAGCGATGGTGTTCTTGAATAGTGAGGACACAAATACCCCAATGGCCGTCAGGGCGGAGACCATCAGGGTGATGCCGATATAATTTGCGAGGATTTTGGATTGGTCAATGCCCGGTTCAACCAGAAAATTGAGAACGAAGGGATAGAACCAGGTCAAGGCAATCAGCGAAAGAAAGAAGAGAAAGGTTCCAAGCCATTTTCCGATGATCAGTTCGTGGTCTCGGACAGGTGCTGTGAGAAGCAACTCCAGAGTCCCGGTCCGGTTTTCGTCGGTGAGTGTCTTCATGGTCAAAATTGGAGCCGCCAGGAAGATCAGGGGAAAGATCAGGATATCCAGCAAAAAGGTAAAATCCGGGATATACTGATTCATAATGGCACTGTTCAGATCAAAGGCAAAAAAGATGCCCATGACCAAGAACACAACCACCCCAATTACATAGGCAATCGGGCTGTGGAAAAAACTGGTGTATTCTTTTTTGGCAATGGTCCAGATATTTCGCATATTTATTCCTCACTCTCTGTGGGCTCATCAGCGCTGTTCGGGGTTGCCTCCGCGCTGGCTTCATTTGTTGTTTTGGGTTCCTCTCGAGTTAATTTCAGGAAGATGTCCTCAAGGGAAACGATCTCAGGGGTCAACTCGAGCAGATCGTAGCCGCGGGAGACAAGTTGCCTGGCGATCTCAGCCCTTGGATCTGCTTGAACAGCATTCTCAAGGTGGATAGCGCCGTTCTCGGTGAGTTCTGCATGGACTACCCCGTTAATTTGGCGAATCAGGTCCAAAGCATTTTCAGCGTTATTGCGCACCCTGATATTGACCTTCTGCAGTCCGCTCAGGCGCGCCTGAAGATTCTCAGGTGCATCTTCAGCGACAATCAGGCCTTTATTGATAATCAGTACCCGGTCACAAATTTGCTGGGCTTCGGAAAGGATGTGGGTGGAAAGAAGCACGGTTTTTTCCTTGCCGATTTCTTTGATCAGGTTGCGCACTTCAATGATTTGCTTTGGGTCGAGGCCGATGGTGGGTTCGTCCAGGATGAGCACATCTGGTTTGTGGATCATAGCCTGGCCAAGTCCTACCCGCTGTCGCATGCCTTTGGAGATAGATTTGATGAAGCTTTGCGATCGCTCCTCAAGACCGATGATTTCCAGAATCTCCTCAACGCGTTCTTCTGCATTTTCTATATGACGCAAATCCGCCATGAATTTTAAATAATCAAACACGCGCATATCTTCATACAGTGGGACAGTCTCAGGCAGATACCCCACCAATTTTCGCACTTCCAATGATTCTGCGATGACGTCATGCCCCCCAACCTGAGCCGATCCGGATGTCGGCGGCATAAAGCCTGTCAGAATCCGGATTGTGGTGGTCTTCCCGGCACCATTTGGGCCTAAAAATCCGAGAACTTCACCTTTTTCTGCAGTGAAGTTCAGACTGTCTATTGCGCGAGTGGTTCCGTAATCCTTTGTTAAGTCTTGAACGTTGATCATAGCTTCTCCCTGGAGAGGTAGATTAAATAGACCGGCAGGGATTTTTTAATCCCACGCCAATAAAATATACAATAGTCATGTTAATTAAGTCAAGTCACATCCCGTATCCCAAATTCTACGCCACTTTCTGAAAAAACCAAAATGAACCTGTCCCAGCCATAATCTTAGCATTTTTCATACCAATCTGGTTTGCCTTGTTAAAAGATCATGGGTTGACTTTTTCCCGGCCTTAATTGACCACCCCGTCTCGCGCTGGTAGAATCTCTTTGGAAAAAATTATGAAACGTTACCGTCGGACGACAATTTCCCAGTATGTGATCATTGGCGTGGCTTTGATTGCCCTGATTTTTTTTGGTTTTTTGAACCAGTATATGATGCGGCGGATTTCTTTTCCGGATGCATTTGTTTTTCCCTGGACCGCCGGGAGGGGACTGCTATTAGAGGGCATCAACCCCTATGCGGGTGAGACCGCAGAGTTGGCTCGCGAGACAATTGACGCTTCCAGTTATCAGGCTGGTATGCCGGCTTATGATGCTTTTATGCGGCCGGTGGTTGATTTGTTGTTCTTCTTGCCCATTGGTTTACTGAATTATGAAATTGCCCGGATGATCTGGGTCACTTTTATGCAGGTGGTCCTCTTGGCCACCATATTACTTGCTTTGCAGATTTCTGGTTGGTCTCTTTCCATCTGGGAAAAGGCTGTTCTGGTCGTGTTGGTCATGATGTGGGTCCCTTCGGTTGCCGCAGCCTATATCGGGACGCTTTCACCCTTTGTCATCTTAATGCTGTTTTCTGGTATTTATTTTATTGACCAGCAAAAAGACACCCTTGGGGGGTTCCTCTTATCGCTCACCTTTACCTCCCTGCCTATTACTGCGGTTGCACTCCTTGCTTTGGTAATCTGGGGTATATCAGAACGACGCTGGTCATTCTTAGCGGCCTATTTTTCAGGCCTGGTTTTCCTGCTCACTTTGTCCCTGCTGCTCCTGCCCTCCTGGCCATTGGATTATCTTCGGATTCTCATTGACAATTATCAAAACTGGGAGTGGGTGAAAACCCCCTTGATGCAACTTGCTGCACTCCTGCCCGGGGTGTCTCGCTATCTATCCTATTTTCTTCATGGTTTTTTTACCATCTGTCTACTTGTTTTGATGGTCACCCTTTGGGGAAAGACAGGCCGATCCTTTGTATGGAAGATTTCAACCATTCTGGCTGTCTCTTTCCTGTTCAATCCACAGGCATCCCCCTATGAAATTTTCCTTGTTCTGCCGGGGTTATTCCTCGTTTTTCGTTTCTTATCAAAACGTTGGGGTCCAGTTGGCCGGGTGATAACCTGGTTGGTCTGTCTAGTTCTGGCCGTGCTCACCTGGGTCGCGGTCTGGCCTCTGACATCTTTCCAAGTTCAACAGAACCTGGTTGGGTTGACAATCGGACTTCCTTTGCTTGTTCTTTTAGGTTTGATGTACGTTCGGTGGTGGGCCCTACATATTCCCCGACTGCCCTTCGAGACCTGAGGATCCGGGAGAGAAACTTTGTAGGGTCATGCAAATTTGTGCTATACTGTGAAGGATTTGGGCAAAATTACGAATGCCGTTTTGCATCCGTATGGATAAATTGTGAAGAAACAGGTTTGAAGGAGAAAGCATTTATGAAAAAACGTATTGGTGTTTTGACAGGTGGGGGGGATGTTCCCGGGTTGAATCCGGCAATGAAAGAGGTTGTCTTGAATGCCCTTGATGAAGGGTATGAAGTCATTGGTATTCGACGCGGTTGGGGCGGGTTGCTCTGGTATAACCTGGATGAGCCATCCACGCACGATTACTACACCTGGCGTCTGGGCAAGAATGATGTCCGCCGGATTGACCGGACGGGCGGCACCTTCCTGCACACCTCTCGGACAAATCCTCAAAAAGTTCGAGCCAATGAGGTTCCAGGCTTCCTCAAGGATTCACCCTTGGGTACAGAGATTGACGAAAATGGGACCATGGATTTCACGGACCATGTACTCCAGGTTCTGGATCATCTGGGAATTGATGTTTTGGTTCCGATTGGCGGCGATGATACCCTCAGCTATGGAGTTCGGTTGAGCCGTGAAGGTTTTCCCGTTGTGGCCATTCCGAAGACAATGGATAATGACGTCTTCGGAACCGATTATTGCATCGGGTTTTCCACCGCAGTTACCCGCTCGGTGGATTTAATCACGCAGTTGCGGACTTCCGTTGGATCCCATGAGCGCATTGGTGTTTTTGAGTTGTTTGGCCGGAACTCTGGTGAAACCAGCCTGATCAGCGCTTATCTCGCATATGTGGACCGGGCGATCATCTCTGAGGTACCGTTCAATATGGAGAAGTTGGCCAATTTCCTTCTCGAGGATAAACGGAATAATCCTTCCAATTACGCCATTGTCACCGTCTCTGAAGGGGCGCGGATTGAAGGCGGAGAGGTGATCGAATCCGGCCCTGCAGATGCCTTTGGTCATCGTAAACTAGGCGGGATTGGAGAAATTGTCGCTGACCAAATTAAGAAACTAACAAATCAGCATATTCTTTATCAGAAATTTGCCTATGTAATGCGGTCTGGTGCGCCGGATTCTCTGGATCGCATGGTCGCCATGTCCTATGGAAACCTGGCAATGCAGCTCATCCGCCGCGGAGAATATGGCAAACTTGTGGCCCTGCAAGGAGGAAAATACACCACCGTCCCGATCGAGATCGTACTCAAAGGCAAGAAACGCGTGGATGTTGAGGCATATTACGATGCGGAAAATTACAAACCCAAGGTCAAGGATTTTCTGGGTGTGCCCATGTTCCTGACCTAAACTTTTGTTTGCACCAAGCCCGTGAAATATTTTTCACGGGCTTGGTGGTTTATTGAAAGGATCCTGGATGCCAAAATCTGATCAAGGGATTCATGCGGACCGGTACCTGGTCATTCCCCGGACCTTGGTTTTTCTCTTCAATGACCGGGATGAAGTGCTTCTAATCCAGGGTGCTGCGGACAAACGTTTGTGGGCTGGGTTGTACAATGGAATTGGGGGGCATGTGGAGCAAGGTGAAGATATATTAACCGCTGCAGAAAGGGAGCTTTTGGAAGAAACCGGCCTCCGGAATATCCGCCTTAGCCACTGCGGCCAGATCATGGTTGATGTCAGTCCCGAGAAAGGGGTGGCGATTTTTATTTTCTGTGGGATTGTTGCAACTGAGAAGAAATTGCTGCAGACTTCTGAAGAGGGGACTTTACACTGGGTGCCGCTTGACAGCCTGGGGGATTATGACCTAGTTGAGGATCTGTATATCCTGATTCCTGAAATTCGGAAGAGATCCAATGAAAAAATCTTTCTAATGGGACGCTATGCGTATGGAGAGGACGAGGAAATGACTGTCCTAATCCGGTGAACAGCGCTCATAAAAAATCAACAGGGTATCCCCGTAGGATCGTTGGTCAACCTCCCGAATATTCGCATAATCCGACAGGTTCTGGTATTCCTTTGGGTGTATCTGGACAATGATTTGTCCCCGTGGCGAAAGCCAGGTGGGTGATTGCTCCAGGAGCGTCATGGCCTTACGCCACAAAGTGCGATATTGTGGCGGCGCAATAAAGATGATATCGAAGGTCTGCGTGGGTGTTTCCTTCAGGTAGGTGAAAGCATCTTTTTTCTGGACGGTTGCATAAGGAGACAAATTGGTTAGTTCCAGATTTTTCTGGATGACCTGGAAAGCCCGGTAATTGATCTCGAGGAAAACCACATGAGCAGCTCCTCGAGAAAGCGCTTCAATACCCACAGCACCGGTGCCACCAAACAAGTCCAGGAATTCTGTATCGTAGATGGAGGGTCCCAGAATATTGAATAG
>DAOTUG010000214.1:0-24092 GCA_034437335.1 Anaerolineaceae bacterium | reverse complement strand
GTCGGCAAAGGCCACCGCATTCTTAATGATCTGTCCCTGCAGTTCTTTGAATTGCCGGGATTGAGCGAGCTTGAAGGTCAGGGCCAGGCCGGCTATGGTATTCACATGGGGGCCTCCCTGTTCACCTGGAAAAACTGCTTTATCAATTTTTCTGGCGTGGAGGGGGTCTTCGGTGATGATGCAGGCTCCCCGGGGTCCCAGCAGGGTTTTATGGGTTGTGAAGGTGATGATGTGGGCGTGTCCAACCGGGGAGGGCACCTGTCCGGCTGCGATCAATCCGGCGATGTGGGAAACATCCGTCATCAGGAGGGCGCCCGCCCGGTCCGCAATATCACGGAATTTGGCCCAATCAGGGACCCAGGGATAACTTGAATATCCGGCTACGATGATTTTTGGTTTGATTTCCAGAGCCTGGGCCAGGATGGCGTCATAATCCAGCCGTTCCGTTTTGGGATCAACGGTATAGTGTTGGGCATTGTAGAACATCCCGGAGCGGTTCACCGGGGAGCCGTGGGATAGATGGCCTCCATGCAAAAGGCTCATGCCAAGGATGGTGTCCCCGGGGGAAAGGAAGGCGGTGTAGACGGCATTGTTAGCGGGGGCGCCAGACAGCGGCTGCACATTGACAAAAAGATCCTCGGCGGTGCGTCCGTTGGCGGCAAAGGCCTCCGCGCAGCGGCGTCGGGCCAGTGCTTCCACCACATCCACATATTCCACGCCCTTGTAGTAGCGTGGATCACTGTAGCGGCGGTAGGCGCCGACCATTTTCGTGTAGTCAAGGATCTCTTCTTCAGAGAACCATCGAGTTTCCGGTCGAGGGTATCCTTCTGCATAAATATTCGTAAAGCAAGATCCTATCGTTTCGCGCACAGCCCGGGGGGCAGCGCTTTCGCTGGGGATCATGATTAACCTGCGCTGCTGGCGTTCCTCTTCCAGCCGAATTAATTTAAAAAGGCCTGGATCCAGTGCTTCCAGGTCCTGATCAAGGTGAAAATCATGCATGCATGCTCTCCTTATGGTGAGATGAGGTGAGGTTCATTTTTTGACGCCCTAATTTTAGTCTCCCTGGAGGTGATGGTCAAGCAGTCCTTTTGGCTCAGACTGCGGATCGTGTATCCAGCCAGGTGATCATTTTTTTGATGACGTTTTCCTTTCCAAGATCATTGTGCGTTTCATGATAATAATCTTCCCAGAGGACCAGTTCCACGGCGTCGCCGGCGGCCTTTGCAAACTGTTTGCTGGCTTTGTGAGAAGTTATCCGATCGGCTGTCCCATGCATGAGGAGCAACGGCATATTCCAGGAGGTTGCATTGTCCAGGGCGAACTGTCCGCTCTCCAGAAGATCTATTCCCAATTGGGCGGATAATTTATTATGGACAAGGACATCGTTCTGATATGCGGTGACAATCGCCTTGTCCCTGGAGAGGGCTGTGGTTTCAAGGCCGTTGTTCATCTGCAACCCCGGGAGGATATTTGACATAATTTTCCCCAGGGTCACTTTGGCTTTGGGCGGTGCAAAAGCGGTTGCCAGGGCAGGGCTGGTGGCGATCACACCGGCCAGGTCCGGTTTCCGTCGGAGGCCATAATTGATCACCAGACTGCCTCCCAGGCTGTGACCGTAAAGGAATCTGGGAAGATCCGCGCCAAAGCGGGTTTCGGATTCCTCGAGAAACCTGGCGATATCCTTCATCACAACTGGGATGCCGGGTGCATGGCCTCGTTTGCCCCCCGAAAGGCCGTGCCCTCTCAGGTCAAAGGCAGCCAGGGTATATCCGGCTTCTGTCAGGCACTCACCAACGTGGGCGTATCTTCCGGAATGCTCTCCCAAACCGTGAACGAGATGAACAATCCCCCGAGGGGATGTTTCTTTGCTAATCCAGGCACGGCCCAGCAAATCAAGGCCGTCTTCACTGTTGAAGGTGAATCCCACATGTGTCATGGCGTTTCTGATGGTTCCTTTCCCTTGCATCGTCTATTCTTTCTTCTCTCATGGTCATCCATGTTACCATTACCATTATAACAATCCTTTTGAGCTTTTTTCCCTTGCTTTTTGGAATTCGTGTCAGCCTGGGAGACATTTTGGAGGTTTGGTTCAATACGATGGAAATCAGATATTACGATTTGGCCGAAGCCCATCTTGCGGAAGGGGTTGTGATTGTGATTGATGTCCTACGCGCCTTCACCACAGCGGCTTATGCTTTTCAGGGTGGTGCGAGGAAAATCTTCCCTGTAGGCGAAGTGGCAGAGGCTCTGGCTTTGCGCACGCAGATCCCCGGGTCCCTCGTGATGGGGGAGGAGGGGGGATATCGTCCTGAGGCCTTTGATCTCAGCAATTCACCAACGGAGATCCGCCAGATGGATCTTCATGGTGAGGTGCTGATCCAGCGGACGAGTGCCGGTACTCAGGGCCTGGTCAGGGCGAAAGCGGCTGCGCATCTGCTGGCGGCGTCCTTCGTGATCGCTCGGGCAACTGCTGATTTTGTAAAAAACCTCTCACCGCATGTGGTGTCCATCATCATCACGGGGGCATCCAGGAATAAACATGGAGCGGATGACAGAGCCTGCGGAGAGTACATTGCCGAGTTGCTTCGGGGGCATGATCCGAATCCGGTAGAGTTTACCAAACGGGTGTGGGATTTATTTGGCGGTAAGGGCTCTTTGAGGAATGTGCCAGCCCATTTTGGTGCGGACGACCTTGATCTCAGTCTACAGGTGAATCTCTTTGATTTCTGCCTGATCACGCATCAGGAAGGCCCCAGACGTGTTATTACCACGATTTTTCCCGGTGGAGGAGCAGACCAGGCTGGTTGATAAGCTCTCCAGGAATCGAGTATGATAAGTGAATACAGCAAAAATGTGACTTTTTTCAGGATTTATGGTTAAACCTATTAGGAAAGTCAAAGGTTACGCTATTGAATAAACAAGAGGATGAAAAAGCCTTAATTGACCGGGCCAAAACGGATCCGGTGGCATTCGGTAAACTGTATAAAAAGTATGTGGAGCGGATTTATAACTATATTTATTATCGCACCGGCTCTACTAAGGACGCTGAGGATTTGACCGGCAAGGTGTTTTTCAAGGCGATGAACCATATTCAAGGGTATAAGCATATGGGCTTTCCCTTTTCGGCCTGGTTGTATCGAATCGCCCATAACCTCGTGGCGAATTACCATCGGGATCGGTCAAGAAAGCAGGAGGTTTCGATTGAACACATTCCAGGACGGGTTCTCCCCCAGACAGAATTGCAGCCGGAGACCCATCTTGTCCGCAACCAGGAAGTTGAGGATCTCCTTGCCACCATCCGAGAATTGGCGCCCAACCGGCAGGAACTCTTGATTCTGAAATTTGTGGATAACCTTTCCAATCGAGAAATTGGCCAAATCATGCGAAAGAGCGAGGGAGCTATCAAGAGCCTGTATCACCGCACCTTGCTGGAATTGCGTGAGAAAATGCATGCAGAGAAATAGAGAGAAACATGTTAAAGATACTCGTTGATGCTTCAGCTGACATGCCCGAAGGATGGGCAGAGTCTTTTCAGTTCCAGATACTGCCCATGCCCATACAGATAGGTGGAAAGACATATTATCAGGGTGTGGATATTGATCCGGATACATTTTATGAATTGGTGCAAGATAAAACCAACGCGCCGAAAACCGCAGCGCCGTCTCCTTTCTGGATCAAGGATTTCATCGAAAAAATTGGTGAGATGGGGGAGACTGTTTTGTCAATTAACGTCAGCAGTCAGATGTCATCCACCTATAACATGGTCAAGACTGCTGCCCGGGAATTGAAGGGAAAAATTAACCTGGTGCCCTTTGATTCTCTGGCCGGGTCCGCTGTCCTCGCTTTCATGGCTCGGGAAGCGCGCTTGCTGGAAAGCGCTGGAGAATCCCTTGAGAGGATCATAGAGAAATTGACGAGAATGCGCGAGGAGGTTTCGGTTGTGCTCACCCTGGATAGCCTTACATTTGCCCGCAGGTCGGGCAGAGTCAATGCCCTGCAGGCTGCGCTGACGTCTTTTCTGAAGATCAAACCGATCGTAACCCTCAAAGAGGGCTTGATGGAAATGTCTGAGATGGTGCGGACCCGAAAAAAATCCCTGGAACGGATTGTGAATAAAGTGGTTGAACGCTTTGGCTCACAGAAAATTCGTGTGGCCATTGTACATGCACGCGATGAAGAAACGGCCCTGAAACTGAAGGAAATGCTTGAGTCCGCAACCAATATGGTGGAAACCGTTCTGACTGAGCTTTCCATCTCTGTGGCGGCCAATTTGGGCCCCAAAACTGTGGGCATTGTTGCCTTGCCGGATGAGATTTAGAAAGGGGTGGACTATGTCTGCTTTCCGTGATGATAATGAAGAGTTGTTGGCCTTAGAAGAATCTCTCAAGCGACAACTGCGTATTGTTCCTCCCAGGAAGGATTTTGTCGGCGCACTTCGGAAGAAATTGGAGAATTCTCCCATTCTGCAGGAAAGACGCCGATTGGCAGCTACGATGCTGTCCATTGCCCTGGGGCTGGTGGCTGGACTGGTGATTTTTCTCATCGGACGTGGTTTCATGCAGGGAGGAAAAAAGGCCTGAAAAATTCTTACTCTAGAAAAAACCGGTTCATGGGTAGCCATGAACCGGTTCTCTTGTGGATGGACTTCAATCTGCCCTTCACAGGTTCAACGAATCCAATTTTTCCTCTAAAACCTGATTGGAAGGTTCAACCAGGATGCTGGAATCGGGAAACACAATGGTGGGTACGCTGCGGTTCCCCTGATTGGTTTTCTTAACAAATTCCTCCCCTGCGGGGTCATTGTCAATGTTGATCCAGGTATACTCTGTGCCGCGCTTGTCCAGGACTTTCAGAGCCCGGCGGGTATCCCCGCACCAACGGGTTCCGTATACGACTGTTTTTTCCATATCTTCACTTCCTGTTCACTGAAGGTTTTACACTCTGATTTTACCAGATTGAGCGGGGAATTGTTTTCCTTCAGTTTTTCCCCGCATTCCCTTGACTTCCAAAGAAAGACCCATATAATTAGTCCTGCTAATAATTAGGAGGACTAAGTATTATGTCGGAAAGAGAAGAATACCTTGCGGAGACAACCCTGCATATTCTGCTAAAGGTTCTCAAACACTTTCGCTGCCTGTTTCGGCAGGAGCACCATCCGCAGTTGGCGCCGGGTCATTTTCGCATCCTGATGTATTTGATCCATCGGCAGCCAAATTTGCAGGAGCTGGCAGATCGGGCCATGGTGACGCCAGCGACCATGTCTAAAACGGTGGACACACTGCAGGAACATGGGTGGGTGACCCGCACCCAAAACCCCAGCGACCGCCGTCAGGTGATTATTGCCCTGACCGAAAAAGGGAAAACTCTTTTGGAGGGGATTCACCAGGAGGTGATCGCTGAAATCTGTAAGAAATTGGAAAATTTCTCAAATGGAGAGATGGACGCCCTTGAAAAAGGAATGCAAGTATTACCTAGGGTTTTTTTTGAAACAGACAATGAAGAGGATAAGGATAGGAGTATGGTGTGAAAAATATCAACCGAGCGCTGATTTATTTGAAAGGATATCGTTGGGTGGCCATTGGCGCTGTCATCAGCCTTTTGCTGGTCAACGTTGCTAATCTTCTTTCGCCGCAATTATTACGGTCCTTAATTGATGACGGCATCACGGCTGAAAATATGCGTCAGGTTTGGATCGTAGCTGGATTATTGGTTCTTGTGGCGGTGGTCCGGGGTGTTTTCAATTTCCTGCAAGCTTATTGGTCCGAAGTGGCCTCCCAGGGCATTGCCTATGAGATGCGGAACATTGTCTTTGAAAAACTGCAAAACCTGAGCTTCTCCTACCATGACCGCTCCCAAACCGGCAAATTGATGACTCGGATGACCTCGGATGTTGAGCTGGTTCGGAATTATATTGGCCGGGGGTTACTGCAATTAGTTTCCGCTGTGCTCATGTTCCTTGGAACCCTTGTGATCTTGCTTGTGATGAATTGGCGTTTGACCATGATTTTCCTGGCCATCATTCCAGTGATTGGGGTAATCTTTGCCATTTTCGTCAGGAAATTCATGCCCCTCTCCAAGAAAGTTCAGGAAGAACTCGGTAAATTAACCTCCATCCTCCAGGAAAACCTTTCTGGAATGCGGATTGTCAAAGCCTTTGCCCGGGAAGACTATGAAATTGCCCGCTATGGTCGTCAGAATCAGACCCTCCTGGAAAAAGGATTGGCCCTCGTGACCGCCTTCTCAAATCTGTTTCCCCTGATTTTCCTGATTTCCAATTTGGGAATGCTGGGAATCATCTGGTTGGGGGGCCTGCAGGTGATTGGCGGTTCAGTTAGTCTGGGAGAGCTGGTGGCTTTTGTAAATTATCAGTTGTTCCTTCTGATGCCGATTTTCATGCTGGGGTTTATTGGGGCTATGCTTTCTCGAGCAAGCGCTTCCGCTGATCGTATCTTTGAAGTGATTGATTCCCAATCGGAAATAGTTGAAAATGACGACGCCATAGAACTGCCTTCCCTGGATGGGTTTGTCGCCTTTGACAATGTCAGCTTCCGTTATGTTGGCGCGGAACAGGATGCCCTTCATGGGATCTCCTTTGAGGCGAAACCCAATCAGACGGTGGCAATTCTGGGAAGGACCGGTTCCGGGAAATCCACCATCATCAATTTGATCCCCCGCTTTTATGATGTGTCCGAAGGAGCGGTTCTGGTGGATGGTGTGGACGTCCGGGATGTGACGCTGGATTCGCTGCGACGCCAGATTGGGATTGTCCTGCAGGAAACAACATTGTTTTCCGGCACCATCCGGGACAACATAGCCTATGGCCGCCTAGATGCCAGGCAGGAGGAGATAGAAGCGGCAGCCCGTGTGGCCCAAGCTCATGAATTCATTATGGAAATACCGGAGGGGTATGACTCAGAAGTTGGCGAGCGGGGCGTTGGCCTTTCGGGGGGGCAAAAACAACGCATCGCCATAGCCAGAGCGGTTTTGTTGAATCCGAAAATTTTGATCATGGATGACAGCACCTCCTCGGTGGATGCAGAAACAGAATATAAGATTCAGCAGGCGCTTGAGGCTCTGCGACAGGACCGGACCACATTCATCATCGCCCAGAAGATCAGTACCATTCGTAATGCGGACCTGATCCTGCTGTTGGAAGACGGCCAATTGGTGGGGAAAGGAACCCACGAGGAGCTCATCCGCGAAAGTGAACGCTATGCGGAAATCCTGGATACGCAAATCGGCGGTGGTCATAATGCCCTGGTTCAGGCTGTGGAAAAGGAGATGGAATAATGCGACGGGGTTTGCAACGTGTAGCCAGTATTGATGAAGAAAAAGCAAAAGACCAGGGCCAAGTGATAGGCCGATTACTCAAATTATTAGGAAACGAACGCTGGCTGGTGATTGGCGGACTCATCCTGGTGGTCATCTCGGCTGCCTCTCGGGGCCTCGCTCCCATTCTCATTGGACAGGCAATTGACCAGTTTATCAGTGAGGGGCAGGCGGAGGGATTGGGTCGTTTGATCATCCTGATCGCGCTGGTTTATGTGATCAATGCGGTCACCACCCGGTACCGCATTTCCATGATGGCCCAGGCCGGACAGAAGGTGCTGGCCCGGCTGCGCAATCTGGTCTTTGAAAAAATCCATTCTCTTTCCTTGCAGTATCTGGAATCCAGCCAGGCCGGGGATCTCATCAGCCGATTGATTAATGATATTGATGCCCTGAACTCCTTTTTCGCTGAAAGTTTTTCACAGATGATTGGGCAGATTTTCTCTTTGATCGGCATCACAGTCGGCATGTTAATCCTGAATTGGCAGCTTGGGTTGGCTGTGCTGGTGATGGTGCCGGTATTAATTTGGGTCACGCGGAAGTTTTCTCGCTGGGCGCGTCAGGCTTTCAGGCAGACCAGGGAAACCATTGGAGATGTCTCTGCGGAACTTGAAGAAGAGTTGGGGGGCGTCAAGGTGGCCCAGGCCTTTAACCGGACCGAGCGCAACGTGCAGCGGTTTGCGCAGCGAAATGCCGCCAATAGGGATGCCAATATCAACGCCAATGCTATCACCTCAGCATTTTCACCCACCATGGATTTGCTCAGCACCCTGGATCTGGCAATTGTGGCGGGGATGGGCGGTGTGATGGCCATTCGGGGTGTGATCAGCGTGGGGACGGTTGTAGCCTTTTTACAGTATGTGCAAAATTTCTTCCGGCCCATCCAGGCTGTCTCCCAATTGTGGACGGTGGCCCAATCGGCCTTTGCTGCCGCAGAACGGATCTTTGGATTGATTGATCGAGAGCCCCTGATCACAGATTCCCCTGATGCAGTTGTAATGCCGTCCATTGATGGCCAGGTGGTTTTTGAAGGTGTCCGATTTGCTTACGAAGGAGATGAAACTGTCCTTGAGGGGATCAGCTTTGAGGTGGCGCCGGGACAGACACTGGCGGTGGTCGGTCCGACGGGAGCCGGTAAAACCACCCTTGTCAGCCTGATTCCCCGGTTTTATGATGTCAAATCCGGTATGGTGGAGATTGATGGTCATGACGTCCGTGCGGTGACCCAGGAGAGCCTGCGCCGGCAAATGGGCATTGTCACCCAGGATCCTTTCCTCTTTTCTGGTCCGGTGATGGAAAATATCCGTTATGGGCGGTTGGACGCTTCCGATGACGCGGTTCGGGAGGCTGCCCGGGCGGCCAACGCGGATGATTTCATTCAGCGCTTGCCTCAGGGGTATGCGACCGATATTGGGGAGCGCGGCAAGCTTCTCAGCCAGGGCCAGCGTCAATTAATTGCTTTTGCCCGAGCCATTCTTGCCAATCCGCGCATCCTCATCCTCGATGAAGCCACTTCCAGCATTGACACCCATACGGAGGTTCTCATCCAACAGGCCCTGGAAAAGCTTTTGAAGGGCCGGACCAGTTTTGTAATAGCCCACCGGCTGTCCACCGTGCGCAATGCGGACCGGATCCTGGTTCTCGATCAAGGTCGGATTGTTGAACGCGGGGATCATTGTGCCTTGATTGCGCAGGACGGATTATACGCGGAACTTTATCAAAAGCAATTTTACACACCAGACGATGAAGACGATCCTGCTGCAGATCCCTTGTCGGGCTGTTGAGCCAGCCTTGGCTATGAAGAAAAAACCGCCCTGTGTATGGGCGGTTTTTTTATGAGCGTATGATGGATCAAGCTTTTTGAACAGGCTGAGGTTCGAGGATGTTGCGAACCCAATCTCCCACCTGCCAGTAGCGGAAGTCTTCCCCGTTATTGGTTTTCACCGCACCGATGATCCCATAAATCAGGGAGGCCGGCGGCACAAGGATGAACACGAACCCCGGGATCAGGCACAACAAGGGGATGATCAGGATCGCGAAGGCGGATCCGACCCCGATGAAGATCCCGGCAAGGAGGCCTGCACCCAACCATGTGATGGTTTGGAAAAGGAAGGACTGCATGGCGTGATAGGCGATATACCGTGAACGATCCTTGTAAACAAAATAGATGATGATCGCACCTATTCCGCCGAGAAAACCGGTCACCAGATTGAGAAGAATGCTCAGATGGGCAAGCATTGCCCAGGTGCGCTCTTCTTGGGGGCTGACAGATGCAGCCGGTCTGGGCGGCGGCGGAGGCGATTGACCCTCACCCAGAAGTTCCCGGGTTGGAATAATCCGATCAGCGGGATCTGCCAGGGTTTCTTCTTCGGAGTTGGAATCCTCAAATTGCGGGGAGGGTTCAGGCACATCCTCCGACCGGGTCTCTTCTGTTGCGTCTTCAGATTCCGCTTTGGTTGCGCCTTCTGGTTCAGGGCGTTCCTGTTCTTCGGTGCTTTCGTCAGGTTGTTCGTTCACTTCTTCTTCTGGTAATGCTTCATCGTTTTTTTTCTTGGCAGCCATTTGATTCCTTTCGAGTTTGGTGGATTGGTTTTATTATTTTTTATTGTTCACCTTTCTCATCATTATATACGTAGACAGTCCGTCAAAAGTTGCAAGCACTGAAAAAATAAAGCTAACCTGCCAGATGCCAGGTTAGCTTTATTCACTCAGTTTTTTCAGGGACTATCAGGACCAGCCCTGATTCTTCACAAAGTCTGTGATTACGGGAATTTCAACAGTTTCGCCATTATAGGCTTTGATGCCCCAGATGACACTCATCACGAGGCCGAAAAGTCCTGTGCAGAGACCGATAAAAACGAAGGAAAGGGGAATGGACACAATCCACATCAGGAGTCCCCAAATAAGCGCCTGGGGATAGTGGGCCTTGAGGAAGGGACGGTTCTTTTTGTCCTCGATCAAAAGCAGGACCACAGGGATGAGGGGGGTGAAGATATAGGATAGGAGCGCCCAGGTCTTATCATCAATGGTAATGTTGGGATCATTTAATCTTTCTTCAGACATTGTTACCTCCGGTTGATGGTAGTGGTTCACTTCATGGAAGCTTGATCAATTTGCCAAAATTCTCTCATGTCTGATTATACTGTAAAAAAACCTGCCTGTTTTCGAAGTTGTTGTGGGAATGGAGAAACACATTGCGAATTTGGCTGGTTGCGGTGTTGTCTTTCGGAAATGTCAAGCAGGTGGATTAAGGATGTGTTAAAATGGAGTTTATGAAAATTCGCACTTTGTTTATGGGGTCACCCGATTTTGCGCTCCCAACCTTGAAAGCGCTGTATGATCATTATGATGTTGTCGGGGTTGTTACGCAGCCTGATCGTCCTGCCGGTCGAGGAAGAAAGCTGCACCCGCCGGATGTTAAGGTTCTGGCGGAGTCCCTGGGGCTTCCCCTGATCCAGCCTGCATCCCTGCGGGATCCGGCAGCCCTGCAAAAATTGCGGGATTGGTCGCCGGATGTGATTGTGGTTGCCGCTTTTGGCCAGATTCTACGGGAGGCGGTGTTGACCCTGCCGCCCCATGGGTGTATCAATGTCCACGCCTCTCTGCTGCCGCGTTGGCGGGGAGCAGCCCCCGTGCAGGCTGCAGTTCTGCATGATGACATCACCGGCGTCACTATCATGAAGATGGATAAAGGGTTGGATACCGGACCGATACTCAGTCAGCGGTCAGTCCCTATTCCTGAGGATATGACGGCCGGGGAATTGTTTGATCATCTGGCTCAATTAGGGGCGGATTTGCTGATTGACACGCTGCCGGATTACCTTCAGGGCGCCATTGTCCCTCAGGCACAGGATGAGTCCGCTGCGACCTATGCTCCCCGGTTACAAAAAAGCGATGGATTGCTTGATTTCACCCAGCCCGCCAGGTATCTGGCGCGGCAGGTGCGAGCGTATCATCCATGGCCTGGCACTTATCAATTTTATGAGGGCACGCGGTTGAAGGTGTTTACGGCCCATGCCCATGCAGCCCGGGAGTTGTTCCCAGGTGCGCGGGAAATTATCGCGGGAAAACCTGCCTGGGGAACGGTGGAGGGTTACCTCGTCCTGGATGAAGTACAACTGGCCGGAAAACAGCGTGTTTCCGGTGAAGATTTTCTGCACGGCGCAAAAGATTGGATTAATGACAAGGAGACAGCAGCATGACAGAATATGTGATGGCGATTGATCAGGGCACAACCAGCACCCGCGCGATGCTTTTTGATCATCAGGGTCAGATTATGGGCATCAAGCAAAAAGAACATGAGCAGCATTATCCAAAACCCGGGTGGGTAGAACATGATCCTCTGGAGATCTGGTCCTCCACACAGTTTGTTGTCCAGGGGGTCCTGAATGACAAAGATCTGACCAAAGACGATCTGGTCGCTATTGGGATCACAAATCAGCGGGAAACCACCCTGATCTGGGATCGGGAGACTGGAAAACCGTTTTATCCGGCTATTGTCTGGCAGGACACGCGAACGGATTCTATCTGCAACCGCCTGGCAAAGGAGGGCGGCCAGGATCGCTTCCGGGATATCACTGGCCTGCCACTGGCCACCTATTTTTCAGGGCCAAAGATCACCTGGATGCTGGACCATGTGGATGGATTGCGGACTGCGGCGGAATCAGGCCGGGCTATCTTTGGGACCATTGATACCTGGCTCATCTGGAACCTGACCGGGGGACCGGACGGCGGGCTGCATCTCACGGATGTCACCAACGCTTCCCGAACGTTGTTAATGGATCTGAAGACACTATCCTGGGATGAGGATATGCTTTCCATTCTGAATATTCCCCGATCCATGCTTCCTGACATTGTCCCCTCATCTGTTGTCTATGGCCCTGCGAAGGGTATTGTGGATGGGGTGCCTGTGGCTGGAATTCTGGGCGACCAGCAAGCTGCACTTTTCGGTCAGACCTGTTATGATCCCGGAGAGGCCAAAAATACCTATGGGACCGGGTGTTTTATGCTGATGAATACCGGGCAGGAGCTGGTCCCCAGCGAGTCAGGTTTGCTGACGACGGTGGGATACAAAATCGGCGATCAGGATGTGGTGTATGCCCTTGAGGGTTCCATTGCTATCACCGGCGCTTTGGTGCAGTGGCTGCGGGATAATCTCCGGATAATTGACACGGCTGCAGAAATCGAGGCTCTGGCGAAAACGGTGGATGATACGGGGGGGATTTATTTTGTACCGGCGTTTTCCGGTTTGTTTGCCCCTTATTGGCGCAGCGACGCCCGCGGGGTCAT
Organism: Anaerolineaceae bacterium; assembly: GCA_034437335.1. Lineage (GTDB taxonomy): Bacteria > Chloroflexota > Anaerolineae > Anaerolineales > Anaerolineaceae > Brevifilum. Next base: position 11,471 of record DAOTUG010000214.1, on the reverse strand, counting down.
TGTGGGACTGACCCGGTATATTAACCGCGGGCATCTTGCCCGAGCAGTCCTTGAGGCGACCGCTTACCAAACCAGGGAAGTCCTGGATGCGATGGAAAAGGATTCTGGCGTCCGTCTCAAGGCTTTGAAGGTGGATGGGGGTATGGTGGTGAATGATTTGCTGATGCAGTTCCAGGCCGATATATTGAATGTGCCTGTGATCCGGCCGGTTGTGTCCGAAACAACTAGTTTAGGCGCGGCCTATGCTGCCGGTTTGGCAGTTGACTTTTGGGAGGATATCCCCTCCCTGAGGAAAAACTGGCAGGAAGGCACACGCTGGGAACCGGGGATGCCCGAGGAAACGCGGCAGTCCTGTTATCGCGGCTGGAAGAAGGCGGTCACCCGCACCTTTGACTGGTTGGAGCCGGCATGAATTTTTTCACGCTGATTTTTCTGCGCCATGCGGAATCCGTCGGAAATGCGGAAGGATATTATCAGGGACAGAAAAATTTCTCTCTGACCAAACGGGGGATTTCCCAGGTTCGGCGTTTGATCTCCCGCTGGGAGGTTGACGGCACACGGATTGACAGGATCATCACCAGCCCATTAGAGAGGGCCGCAAGTACAGCAAAATTGGTTTCGGACGCCTTTGACCTTCCCCTGGACGTTGATCCCGATTGGCAGGAGCGGGATATGGGCGTACTAACGGGAGTTAAGCGTGAAAGAGCCGATAAGATCCATCCAAAGCCGCCTTTTTTCAATCCCTTTGACAATATAGGCGAAATTGGAGAAGGAAATTGGGCCTTGTATCTGCGGGCCGGCAGGGCTATTCATCGCATTCTGCAGCGAGAACCTGCACGGTATCTGGTTGTTTCCCATGGCGGCATCCTCAATCAGGCCATGCATGTGGTCTTGGGGATGACCCCCCAGGCCAATGAACAGGGAGTGCATTTCCGTTTTGTCAATACGGCCTTTGCCACGGTATATTATCAACCTGAAAAACACAAATGGATCCTGTGGGGTCTGAATGACTTTACCCATCTGGCGGTTAAGGGATTTGATATGGATGAAGAAGAGGAGTCTTGAAATCAACACAGGAAAATTCTGATCTGCTGTGGGTTTTCCAATTCATCAGCGGGACCAATTTTGGTCTGCAATCAAGGGAAAAATTCTTGCGGTCCCTCTAGGCGGATTTGCTGCCTGGGAGGCCCATGGATGTGGTGGGTCTCTCTAATAAAAGGTGGTAATTTAAAGCCCAGGTAAGTTAGGCACTAACTTACCTGGGCTTATTCCTGAGAGGCGACTAGGGGGTCACAGCCGGTTGCCGTGTTGATCTGCGAGATTCGCTGTTATCCTTGCTTTTCTTCATAGGCCTTGCTGCATTTGGCGGCCATGATGAAATCATTTTTGTGCAAACCTTCAATGGCATGAGTCCACCATTCAACGGTCACCAGGCCCCATTCAAGGACGATCACCGGGTGGTGGCCTTCTTCCTCCGCCAGGTCTCCCACGGTGTTGGTGAAATCGAGGGCCTCTGCAAAATTTCCAAAATTGAATTGCCGCTTGAGATGGGGGATGCCATCAACCTTGACCACCTGCCAATCGGGCACTTTTTTCTTCAATTCTTCAATCTCGTCTTCCTTCAAAGGCGGAACATCGCCTTCGCAGGGGACACATTTTTGTTTTGTCAATTCAGCCATCAGGATAGCTCCTTTCCAAGACTTATATTTTTCTATTTTCTCTTATTTAAGAGATACCTGAAATGCTGGCTGAATTCAAATGGTTGTCAAGGCTTTGATTGCCCATTCATCAGGGGGCGGCAATCGAGGGTCACTCCTCTTCCTGGAGAAATCTTTTTTTCCATTCATACAGCAGGTTGAGGGCTTCGATGGGGGAGAGGCTGTTGATGTCGAGTTCCTGGATGGCTTCCAGCAAGGGGTTGTTTTCCGGGAAGAGGGTCAGTTGTTGATTGGTAAGGTCCGTTTCCTCCAGGGTGCTGCCTGAGGTTTTTTCAAGCTGGTGCAGGATTTCATTGGCGCGCTGGATCACAGGTTTGGGGAGTCCTGCGATTTGGGCGACATGGATCCCATAGGAGCGATCGGCTCCACCGGGGATAATTTTATGCAGAAAGACCACGCGCCCATCCGCTTCGGATACCGCCACATTGTAGTTGCGGACGCCGGGAAGAAGCTGGGCCAGTTGAGTCAGCTCATGGTAGTGGGTTGCAAAAAGGGTGTGGGCTTTCAAATCGGGATGGCTGTGAATGTATTCCACCATGGCCCAGGCGATGGACACGCCGTCGTATGTGCTTGTGCCGCGTCCAATTTCATCCAGAATCAGCAAACTGCGCGGGGTGGCATTGTGAAGGATGTTGGCGGCCTCGATCATCTCCACCATGAAGGTTGATTGTCCGGCGTGGATTTCGTCCTGCGCCCCGATGCGCGTGAAAATCCGATCCACCAAACCGATTTTTGCCCTGCTGGCGGGGACAAAGGAACCCATCTGGGCCATCAAGACAATCAGAGCCACCTGTCGAAGAAAGGTGGACTTGCCGCTCATGTTTGGTCCGGTGATGAGGCGGATGATTTCATCCTCGTCAAACACAGCATCGTTGGGCACAAAACGTTCCCCGGTGCGCAGCTTTTCAACCACCGGATGCCGGCCATCCTGGATGTCAAGACATTTTTCCCCCACCACCTGTGGACGACGATAATCATTCAGGGCGGCCGCCTCAGACAAGGCGAGGAAAACGTCCAGCCTTGCCAGACCCTGGGCCGTGTGCAGCATTTCCCGGGCCCCTTCGGAAAGTTCTTGACAGACCTGTTGGAATACCCGCCCCTCAATTTCGTGGATCTGTTCTTCAGCGTTCAGAACCAGGGTCTCATATTCCTTCAGTTCGGGTGTGATATAGCGCTCAGAGTTGACCAGGGTTTGTTTGCGAATGTAATTCTCAGGAACCAGGTCCGTGTTGGATTTGGTCACCTCAATGTAATACCCATACACCTTGTTGTAACCGACTTTCAGAGATTTGATTCCTGTCCGGTTGCGTTCCTTTTTTTCAAGGGTAGCAAACCAATCTCGCGCATGCTGAGAGGAGTCGAGGACGTTGTCAAGCTCAGCGGAAAAACCCTTGCGGATGATGCCGATATTGGCAAGAGTAGCCGGGGGATCTTCCTGGATCGCCGCGTTGAGCAAGGAAAGTTGATCCTTGCATAGATAAATCTGGGAAAGGGTGTTGGCAATAGTCGGGGCATCCTCCGGCAGCAGGGCCTTGAGGTTCGGCAGTTGCTCCAAGTTTTCTCGCAGGGCGACCAGATCCCGTGGCAGAGCATGCCCGGCACGGATCCGATTTGTCAGGCGTTCAAGATCGTCAAACACCGCCATCATTTCTCGCAGTTCATTGCGGAGCAATCCCCTTTCATGGAAAAAAGCCACCGCATCTAGCCGCTGAGAAATTTCGTCCACGTCCAGGAGGGGTTTGCTGACCCATTGATGGATCAATCGTTTTCCCATTGGTGTTTGGGTTTTGTCCAGAACACCCAGAAGGGAACCGGCCATCTTCCCCCCCCGGATGGTCTCGGTCAATTCCAGGTTGCGCCGGGTTTCCGCATCCAGCACCATGAACTCTTCGGTGGCGTATACCCGTAGGTCAGTAAGGAGTTTGAGGGCCTGGCGCTGGGTGTCCTCCAGATAGGACAATAGCGCTCCGGCAGCACGCACTGCCATGGTTTTCCCCCGCAGACCAAACCCATCCAGTGTGGTCACATCAAAATGTTCCTTTAGACGATCAGAGCAGCGGCCAGCCTCAAAATGCCAGCTTTCATAGGGGGAAAGGTGCCCTGGGAGGGAGTCTGGATCCGGCAGGGAATCCGGCCAGAGTATCTCAGATGGGTGCAGCCGAAAAATCTCTGCCCGAATTTCATTGCGGATGTGTGCCCCGCTCAATTGGGTGGTGGCGAATTCCCCTGTGGAAATATCCACATAGGCCACCCCGGCCCGGCTATCCTCATAGAAAACCGCAGCCAGATAATTGTTCTGATGCTCTTGAAGCAATCCGGGTTCTACAATGGTTCCGGGTGTCACCACCCGCACCACCTCCCTGGGCACCAAACCGTCTTCAGGTTCATTGGCCACCTGTTCGCAGATAGCCACGTGATACCCTTTGTCAATCAGACGGGAAAGGTAATTCTCAACGGCATGATGGGGGATTCCAGCCATGGGCACCCGGATCCCCTTTGACACCGGCCGGGAGGTGAGGACGATATCCAGCTCCCGGGATGTGATCTTGGCATCTTCGTCGAAGGTTTCGTAGAAATCGCCTAAACGGAAAAAAACGATCGCGTCAGGATGCTGTCTCTTGATGTCAAGGTATTGTCGTCGGAGTGGGGTTACTTTGGCCATAAAACCATTCGTTGTGATCGGCGTGTCTGGATAGATAGAAAGGAATATCGTCTGAGGGTGTGGATTGTGCGCTCCTGCACCCTCAGAGTTTACCGCATTGCGGGTTCAGGCGAGTTTTTCTTTGAGATATACCTGGACCTGATCAAGGGCTTCTGGCAGTTTGCCCGGGTCGCTTCCGCCAGCCTGGGCCAGGGTGGGCCTTCCGCCGCCGCCGCCGCCGATGACTCTAGCCACCTGTTTAACCAGATCCCCGGCGTGTAATCCCTGCTGTACGAGATCCTCTGTGACCGCTGCGATCAGGATAGGTTTTTCATTCTTTTTTGAGGCCAGAACTGCAATACCGGAGGGATATTTTTGGCGGAAGGTGTCAGTCATCTCACGCAAGGTGTCCATGGAGGCATTGGGCAGGATGGCCTTCAGAACAGGAACACCTTCGATCTCAGTGACCTGGTCCATTTTGTCATCAAAGGCTGCAGCAACCAGTTTCATGCGCAGGGCCTCAATTTCTTTTTCGGCCTGGCTGAGGGATTCCGATAGCCCGATCACCTTGTTTACTGTTTCAGCCGGGGCAGTTCCCAGGAAATGGTTGACTTCGTCCAGGATATTCATGCGATCCCGGGCCAACTGGTAGGCTTCCCAACCGGTCACGGCTTCAATTCGGCGAACACCGGCTGCAATGCTGCCTTCGTAGTGGATCAAGAAAAGACCGATATCCCCGGTTTGTTCCACATGAGTCCCGCCGCACAGCTCGTAGGAAAAGGTTCCCTGGTCGCCAATGCTGATTGTGCGCACCTCTGCGCCGTATTTTTCCCCAAAAAGGGCCATAGCCCCCTCATCAATGGCATCCTGCAGAGGTTTTTTCTGGATGCGGAGCCGGTGATTTTCCAGGATGGCCTGGTTTACTTCCGCTTCCACGGTTAGAATCTCTTCCCGGGTCATTGGTTCTGGATGGTTGAAGTCAAAGCGGAGCCTGTCCGGCGCCACCAGAGAACCGGCCTGCCTGGCATGTTTTCCGAGGACCTTATGCAGGGCTGCATGGAGCAGGTGGGTGGCAGTGTGATTGCGCATGATCCGCTCCCTGCGCTCAGCATGCACCTGCACGAGGCTCAGATCGCCAATGGCTGGTTGCCCTTCCGTCACGTCACCGATGTGAACGATGACGCCGGCCGCTGGTTTGCGCATCCCCGTCACCTCAATCGTCCAGTTCTTGCCATCTGTGGCGCCTACGATGCGTCCTGTGTCAGAAACCTGACCGCCGGCTTCTACATACAGGGAAGTGTGGGGCAGGAGAATTTCAATGGTATCGCCTTCTTTTGCGGAAACAACCGGGGTTCCATCCTTGAGAAGGGCCAGGACTTCCGCTGGTTCCTCAATTGCCTCATAGGGATTGTAGGTGACTCCCTCGTCGTCCAGTTTTCCGGCTTCCTGCAGATCATGGAGCAGGTTTCGATAAACAGCCACGTCTTCGCCGCCCATCTCGCCCATCTCTTTACCTGCGCCGGAGGCCAATCGGTGCGCCCCCATGGCTTTTTGAAATCCCGCGTTGTCAACATCCAATCCCTGCTCCTGGGCAATGTCCCGGGTGATTTCCAGGGGCAGCCCATGGGTCGCATACAGATCAAAGGCTGCATCCCCCTCCAGCTCCGTTTCGCCCCGGGCTTTGAGAGCATCAAGCAATTCATCCAGGTGTTCCAGCCCAGCCCGGACCGTCTTCTGGAAGCGTTTTTCTTCCCTTGTCAGATTGTCGAGGATGGCGTTGGCATTCCGGCGCAGTTCCGGATAGAAATCGCCGTAGTGGTTGATGACAATCTTGGCAACCTCTGCCATAAAGGGTTGATTAAGATTCAATTTCATTCCAAAGCGTGCGGCCCTGCGGACCAGCATCCGGCAGACATAATTCCGCCCAACATTCCCGGGAACAACCCCATCAGCAATGAGGAAGGTGGTCGCCCGGGTGTGATCCGCGATGACCTGGTAAGGGGTCAGGTCTGTTTCCTTTTCAGCATCGCTGGCGCCGGCCAGTGCTTGCACTCGCTGGATGAGGGGCGTGAAAAGGTCGGTCTTGTAATTTGACGGCACGTCCTGGAGAATGGACACGATGCGTTCAAAGCCCATGCCGGTGTCCACGTGGGTTTTTTCCAGTGGGACCAGTTCAGAGGCTGACAGACGATTATATTGAATGAAAACATTATTCCAGATTTCGAGGAAGCGTTCGCATTCGCCGTTGACGCGGCAAACGTGATCCGGGTCGTCGGCCATGTCGCAGAATTCCGGTCCCCGATCGTAATGGATCTCGGTGTCTGGCCCGCAAGGGCCGGTGTCGGCCATCTCCCAAAAATTGTCTTTACGGCCGAAGGGGAGCAGATGATTGGGGTTGAACCCGGGCTGTTTCAGCCATATTTTTGCGGCCTCAGTGTCTTCGGGAATCTCATTCAACTCATCTTTGAAATAGGTGGCCCACAGACGATCCGGATCCAATCCCCACACATCGGTCAATAACTGCCAGGACCAGGTGATGGCTTCTTTTTTGTAATAATCACCAAAGGACCAGTTCCCCAGCATTTCGAAGAAGGTGTGATGGGTGTTGTCCCTTCCCACCTGTTCCAGGTCGTTGTGCTTCCCGCTGACCCGCAGGCATTTCTGCGAGTTGACGGCGCGGGAGTAGGGGCGCTGATCTGTGCCCAGGAAAACATCCTTGAATTGGACCATACCGGCATTGGTGAACAGCAAGGTGGCATCCCCGCCAGGGACAAGGGATGATGAAGGGACAAAGGTGTGGTTGTGTTCAACAAAAAAATCAATGAAAGTCTGGCGGATCTCCGCTCCGGTTGGTTTTTCTGACTTGCGAGAAGGCATAAGGTGTAGCTCCTGCTGTTGATTTGGACAATGGCTAATGCATTATACAATATTTGATTGGGGGATGAAAAGGTGCCTTTTGCTGCTTTGCGCGCGCAAAGAAAAAGAGCCGTTCCCCCGAACGGCTCAATAATGGGCTGCCTGGTGGGGTGGAACCATCAATCATCAATGCCTTTGGCCCAAGCGGCAGCGCGTTCCATTTCACCTTCTTTGAGGGGGCCTTCGGATTCCTGCACGCCAAAACCGTCTGGTTCAAGGGCCAGTTCCGCTCCGGCGCTCTTAAGCTTCCGGGCAATCACCCTGTCAGCATATCCTATGGTTCTGAACAGGAAGCGGAAAAATTTTGGATTGATATCCTCGGGGTGAATGCGGGTATCAAAGGCAGCTGCCCTGACGCCTTTCAGGGCGTCCTTGGAAAGTTGGTTAAGGAAGTTTGTGATTCCTTCGGTGGGGCGGAAGGCACGTGTTGGCGATCCGACAAACAGGATATCCACATCTGCCAAATCGTCCGCGGAAATGTCGTTCACCCGTTTGACTGTGGTTTCCGGGCCAAGGGCCTCCCCGATGGTTTCCGCAACCTTCGCTGTGTTTCCGAATACGGTATCATAGATCACCAGTTTTTTTGTCATAGTACGCTCCGTTTATTTTATGGGTATTGATTCCATTATATAACATAAATCGCGGTTTCCCATTGCTTCCTTTGCGTTTTGCAAAAAGAAAAAGCGCCACCATTGGCGCGTGACAATATGGGAGGATCTTGTGTGGCTGTGAGCAATCAATCCAGGCTTTGTCTTCCTGCCAGGGCGCGCAGCAAGGTGTTCTGATCAGCATATTCAAGATCCCCGCCAACCGGGAGACCCCGGGCTAACCGGGTCACCCGGATACCCAGGGAGACAATCTGCTGGTGCAGGTACATGGCTGTGGCGTCCCCTTCCATGCTTGGGTTCGTGGCCAGAATCACCTCATCAAATGCGCCTTCTTTCAATCGCGTTAGCAGCTCTTTGATCTTGAGATCCTCCGGGCCGATACCCTCAATGGGGGAAAGGACGCCATGCAGGACATGGTACAGGCCGTTAAACCCATCTGTGCGTTCCAGGGCCAGCACATCCAGGGGTTCTTCCACCACACACAGAAGGCTCTGGTCGCGTGTGTCGCTGGCGCACACTTCACAGACGATGGATTCTTTGCGGGTGATATTGAAACATACCTTGCATAATCCGGTGCCCTGTTTGATCTCCAGCAAGGCTGCCGACAGGCTCTCAGAGATATCCTCAGGTGCACGCAACAGGTAAAACGTCAGCCGGGAGGCTGTTTTTGGTCCCACGCCCGGTAGGCGGGAGAAAGCGTCAATCAGATTTTGAACGGGTTCGGGAAGGTTGCGCATCGTGACCGATTAGATTCCCAGACCCAGCCCACCCAGCATATCGGTAAAGGGGCCCATTTTATCCGCAGCAAGCTCCCTCGATTTCTCCAGGGCGGCATTGACTCCGGAGGTGACCAGATCCTGCAGCATGTCCACATCGGGATCCTCCAAGAGTTCGGGTGCAATCTTGATGGATCTGCAAATCTGATCTCCGGTCATGGTAACGGTTACCACACCGCCGCCTACAGAAACCGATACGGTTTCCTCTGCCAGTTCTGACTGGGCCTGAGCCATCTGTTCCTGCATTTTTTGAATCTGTGCCATCATGCCGCCGCTGCTTTTGCCGCCCCTGGGCCGATTATAACCTTTTGCCATGGATTTTCCTTTCTTATTCTGATGCGGGTTCTGAAAATTTTATGATTACGCGCTATTCGACTTCTTCTGCTTTGCTGATTTTGCCGCCCAGATCCCGCGTGGCGGTGCCCACCATACCGTCCTGATCAATTTCGATGTTGGAGGGCACAGAGCTGCTTTCTTGGGAGCTCACCACGCATTTGATCAACAGTGGTTGACCATATACCTCTTCCAATATGTCTGAGGTCAGATTCAGATTTCCTTCTTTTTCCATCAATTCTTTAACCAGGGACGATGAAAATCCCAAAACCAGCACGTTTTCTCTGAGGGCAGAAATTCTGCAGGAGTTGAGGAGGGCTTCAGCCCGTTTGTTATGCTGCCCAACCTGGTTTTTTACTTGCTCCCAGCTTTGATGGATATGCCCCAATGTCAGATCCTCGTTGGCTGGATGGGGTGGCGGTGATTCCGGCGGGTTCTGTAATTGGATTGTTTCTTCCGACGTTTCTGCCGGTTCTGCTGCCCCGGGGGTTGCTTTTTCCGTGGGTTCTATTGCGGGTGTGGGTTTCTGCCGTGGTTTGGCTTTGGGCTTTTCTTTCTCTCGTTCCTGACGTTCCTGTCCCTTCTCCGAGACCGAAGGGGCTGATTTTGGTTCTGCCAGATACCTGGTAAAAGCCAATTCCAGACCCAACCCGGGATGCCAGTTAGCATGTTCTTCCACGGTGGCATCATTGAAGGCTTCTATTGCCATGAGGACGCGATTCAGAGCAAATTGGGAGGCGTGCTGGGCCAGACGGGTGCGCACTTCCTCGGGTACTTCCACTTGGTCGTTATTGCCCATTTTGTACAGCAGCACATTGCGAAGATAAGTGACAATTTGACGAGCGAATTGCCGGGGGTCAGTACCATTATCCAGGGCTCTCTGGATTTGTTGTAAACCTTCGGCCGGATTCTGTTCCAATAGGGCATCCACCAGGGTGATTACCCGGTCATCTGTGGCGGTACCCAGGACATTCTGAGCCATTTCCAGGGTGATGTGATCCACTGTAGAGGTCAATTGATCCAGCAGGGAAATGGCATCCCGCAGGCTGCCGGTTGCCTGTCGAGCGATTTCTCCGAATACGGCTTCATCCACGTTAAAGTCTTCCTCAGCGCATTGAGACTTCAGAAAGGTCACAATGGTCGGCAGAGGAATCCGTCGGAACTCGTGACGCTGGCATCGGGAAAGCACGGTGGCGGGAATTTTGTGAATCTCTGTGGTGGCCAAAACGAAAATCGCATGGGGCGGTGGTTCTTCCAGGGTTTTCAACAGCGCGTTAAAAGCCGCTGTTGAGAGCATGTGGACTTCGTCAATAATGTAGACCTTAAACCGTCCCTGGGAGGGTGAGAAATTGATCTTGTCCCGCAGCTCCCGGACGTCATCCACGCTGGTGTTGGAGGCGGCATCAATCTCGATGAGATCCATGAACCGTCCTTCGTTGACCGCCAGACAGTGTTTACAGGCATTGCAGGGCCGGTCTGCAACCTCAGGGGCCAGGCAGTTGACCGCTTTGGCAAGCAATCGGGCTGATGTGGTTTTGCCTGTTCCACGAGGGCCTGCAAAGAGATAGGCATGGGCTACTCGATCATGCACCACTGCATTGCGCAGGGTCTGGATGATGTGTTCCTGGGAGACGACCTGATCCCAGCTTTGGGGCCGCCATTTGCGATAAAGAGCTCTTGTCATAGGTTGATCAGGGTATGATATAGGTTGAGATTGCATTACCGGACGCATCCACCAGGGTGGCCACCTCGCCGGATTCCCAGAGCGGCGCTTCTTGGTTCCAGTATAATTCTATCACTGAATTATTCGGTCCCGTTTGGGACAGGACCTTGATTGCACCGTCGCTGTTCAGAATGAAGGGTGGAAAAATAAACTCGTGCCCGTCTTCGTCCATCAAGATCCACCCGATGAGATCCACTTTTCCCGGGCTTTGATTATAAAGTTCCACATATTCAGCATCCAGGTTTCCCACACCAACAATGGCGCGGATAACGACTTCAATCTCGTCGGAAAAAGCAATAGTCGCCTCTGATGTGGGCTCCACAGTCTGAGTGGGGGTGACCAGGGTGGGCGCTGAAGGGGTTGTCTCCAGCGTCAGGGGGAGCGGCGCGGCTTGCGGCGCAGGATTTGGGTGCGATCGCTCCCAGATCCATAATACCGTCAGGGTTGTGAGCGCGGATACAATGATATTAATCAAAAGGTACACGATGAGTCTGGAGGTTGTTTTCATAGCGGTTGCCTTCCCACAATGGGTAATGATAGCATACAACCTTTATTTTTCCAAAATGGTCTACATTTTTTGTTGCAAAACCAGGGCCAATTTTAAGTGGGCAGGGCTTAACAAGTTGATAACAAATTCTTACCTGTGCCTTAATCCCTGTGTGATATTCTAATATCGGTTTCGGGTAATTGATTTCTCTCCTTTCAAATTTGACCTGAATCCGAACGATTTGGTTGTGACCCAACTGAGATTAATGG
>DAOTUG010000213.1:0-9694 GCA_034437335.1 Anaerolineaceae bacterium | reverse complement strand
GCTCGACCGAAGCGGTCACGACGCCGCGTTACAGACTCGCATCGTGCCTCCGCAGAACTGGAACGCCGCGTGGGAGGCGTCGATCGATCCCGTTCGCGCCGGTGCCTTCTGGATCAAGCCGACCTGGGTCGGGCTGGACGCGGATCTCGTCCTGGGTGGCGCCGACCAGATAGGTGAGCCCGACCTCGTCGGTCTTGGTGAGCTCCGACGAGCTGCTCTCGGAGCTCACCAAGACCGACCAGATAGGTGAGCCCGACCTCGTCGGTCTTGGTGAGCTCCGAGAGCAGCTCGTCGGCGATGTCGCCCAGGCTGGCGGCGTTCCAGCGCGCGAGCGCGTTCGAACCCAGGTCGGGTTCGGGCGAGAGCGTGAGCGCCAGGCTTCACCATATCGCTGGGAGAAACAGCCGTTTTGTCCCGAGTTTGAGCCGCTGGTATTAGAAATAATTCTTGAAAGCGCTTATCTCGGATCATCGCCTGCCGGAGACGGCAGCGTCCTTCAATCGCATCCACCAGGTCATACACAATCCGGTTTTCCAAGCCCATGACCACATCAAGATTGCGCAAACCAATATCGGAATCAATGCAAACCACCGTTTGTCCCAGAGAAGCTAGGGCAATGCCCAGATTGGCTGTTGTGGTGGTTTTTCCAACGCCGCCTTTTCCCGATGTAATCGTGATAACCTTCGCGTTCATAAGCCTCCTTAATGATATTGCCAGGTCTCGGCAATGACATGATCGTCTTTAATGCTGGCCATTTCGGGCTCCGGTGTCCCCTGCCGCTTGGGCGTTGTGGCAACCCGGGATGCTATCCGCAACTGCATTGGTTGAAGATCCAATGCACACACGACACAGTTTTCGTCCCCATCTGCGCCGGCATGCGCTGTACCACGCAGCCGACCCCAGACGATAATATTTCCCGATGCAATGATCTCAGCCCCGGGGTTGACATCGCCAAGCACAACCACATGGCCCTGATAGGCGACTTTATACCCGGAGCGCATCGTTCGCTGGACCATCACAGCAGGTTCACCGGTGAATACAGTCTCCAGCACCTTAAGGCGCTTTGCCGGCTTCGGCTGTGAGATGCGGATGCTCATGCCCAGAGTTTGGGCAGTTTCCTGGGTGACAAGGGACTGGCTGAGGACAGCCCACAAAAGAACGCCGTGATCAGAAAGGACATCTCGCAATTCGCCCAATTCCTTGGCTCGCAGAAGGGTGTTCCCCACATCCAAAACCATCCGCGCCCCTTCAAAAAAGGCCTTCTTTTCCTGAATCCGGGCAATCAGGTTCTTTTTGGCCTCTGACCAATCCTGATTCTCCAGATTGACCAAAATCCCATCTTTAATCCCTTTGATTTCCATAAACCTTCATCACAACTGCGACTATTATTCACCAAATTCCGTTTGCTAAATTATACAATATCCCAAATTATTCGGGAAAACCTCAGGGGCCGACCGCCGTGTCGGTGGCCTTGAGCTCAAAATATGCGTCAATCACCTGACGAACAACGGGCGCAGACAGAGTGGCCCCTTCCGTGCCGTTATATACAAAAGTCACCACAACAATTTCCGGGTTATCATAAGGAGCATATCCAACATACCAGGCATGGGCCGGCCAGGCGCCAAACTGACATAATCCCTGCTCCTGAGCAACATTATCACAATATTCTGCGGTGCCGGTTTTCCCGGCAGAACGGTAAATATCATTCCGAAAAAGTGCAGCATGACGTTCAATTTCATAACGGGAAGCGGTGCCGTCTGTTACGACCAATCGCATTGCCTGATTGGCAAGCTCGATCACCCAGGGCTCCACAACTTTTGTTTCGCCGGAAGGAACATTGTTGTCATATAGATTGATCACCGGATCTTCTGTGATATCCCATTTGTAACTCGGTGTGAGCTCCTCAGTGATCGTTCCATCTTTTTCAACTACTTTGTTGACGACTGTGAGGTCCATGAGTCTGCCACCGTTGGCAATGGTTGCGATGGAATTCATGACCTGAAGCGGTGTCGCAAGAACAAATCCCTGTCCTACGGTGGCTGTATAGGTGTCGCCTGTCGCCCAGTTCTCACCTAAATTAATCCGCTTCCAGGTTGGGTTCGGGATCAGACCGTCCTGTTCCCCCGGAAGTTCAATGCCTGTGGTGGCACCATATCCAAGGGCTTTAGCATACTCGCCGATCAACCAGATTCCCAGTCCATTTCCGGGGACCTCATCTTGATATCCACCGCCAACTTTGTAAAAGTAGACATTGCAGGAATAAGCGACGCCCCACATGAAATTGACCATCCCATGCCCATTCCGATCCCAACATACAAACTGCCGGGGGGTTCCCGGGTCATTTTCATAGAATTTCTGAATCACCGTGATGATCCCCGGATCGTTAATTTGATACTCTGGTGTCACAACGCCTTCGTTCAAGATGCCCAGGGCAGTCGCCATCTTAAAAACAGATCCCGGCGGATGCTCAGCGGAAATGGCATGATTGAATAGAGGTCTCTGTGGATCTCGGCTCAACTGTTCATAGTAATATCCAGGGATAAACCGTTCCATGCGATTGTTCTCATAATTGGGATAGGATACCAGAGCAAGAATTTCTCCCGTCTGAGGATCCATGGCAATAACAACGCCATTGGAAGAAATTGTTTTCCCCGAATATTGGTTCCAGAACTCAATTTCGTTGATCAACGCTTCCCGGGCAATGGTTTGCAGGCGAGTATCAATCGTCAGATACACATCCTGACCGGGAACAGGAGGAATCGGTTCCGCCAAGTTGCGAATGATTTCTCCAGCCACATTCACTTCCACCACCCTGGTGCCATTTGTGCCAGCAAGGATATCATTCAAACTGTTTTCAACGCCCGCATAACCCACTTTATCTCGACCAGGGACAAAGCCCAAATCCACGTAGTAATCCTCTAATGCCGCGGGTATAGGCCCCAGGAATCCTATGATCTCGGCTGTCAGCTCTCCTGTTGGGTACTGACGAACAGGCTCAATCTCAACATCAATGCCGGGCCAATCATCCCGATTCTCCATTACAATCATCGCCACATCTTGGGAGACATTGCACTTTAAAGGCGTTGACTGAAAAGGCCAATTGGTCGTAGCGATAAACACAATCTCTGAAATACCCAGATCCGTGAAGCATGGCGTGAAATTTCGGACGGTCTCCTCATCCGTTTCTCCCTTATTCACTGGCATATCAATCAAATCGGACAATTGACGAAAAATCTCCTGGGTATCGCCCTCATCCTCCGGCAGATAGCCGGGAACCACCACGACATTGTATGAAGGCACATTTTGCGCCAGGAGATATCCATTCCGATCGTAAATGTTGCCGCGAATGGAAGGATCGCTGATCACGGTGGTCCGATTATCCTCTGCCTGAGCAACATAATCCGGCCCCTGCAGAATTTGCAGGTCAAACAAACGCAATAAATAGTATCCAAAGATGGTGGCAATCAGCAAATACAGCACAATAAATCGCCAACGCTCAAATTTTTCTTTCTTTTGAGGGAATACACTCATGGTTCCACCTCCAAGGGGAGGACGCGTCCAGCCAAATCACTGGTGATAGCATAGATCGGCAGGGCAAAAATCATATTCAATAACACACTTGGCAAGATGACATTATCAAGACTCTCACCCCAGGGGATGGGAGCCCCGCTGATCTGCAATGCCAAAACGGAAATGCCCTGCTGAAGAAAAGTACCAATAAATGTCACAATAAACATGGCCAGGATAGGAACCCGCCAGACGCGTCTTTGTAATAAACTTGATAAACCAATCACCGCAACATAACCAATCAATGGGGTGAAAAACGGCATGGCTGATACTAAGCTCACAGCCAGACCGGCAATAACCGTCCAAAGCCAGGTGTTTTTGATCTCTTCCTGGAGTGACCAGGCAACCAGGAACAACAGAATAAGATCTGCAGTCCCTGAAAGCAGTGACGTTTGTGAAAAAACCGTCATCTGCAAGATAAAAAATACCACAAGAGCCAGTCCACAAGCAAGGTGCGCCATCAGTTTCAGGGCTCCGGAATCAATGGACTGATATCAATCGCTTCAAAGTTAACAATCACCAGCACAGCGTTCAACGTATTGAAATCCACAATGGGCTGGACAGACGCCGTTTGGAAAAGGGCATTATCCCGCTTTTGAACGGATAAGATCTGTCCGACAAAGACATTCGGTGGGTAATTGCCCCCCAAACCAGATGTCAGCACTACATCCCCGGGTTCCACAATGACATCCAGCGGGATCATATCGAGGGAAACATCCCCCGTGAGAGAACCCCGAAGTTGGGCTTCCGTTTTGGCTGTTTGCAATCGGACATTGACCACAGAGGTCGAATCCGTGATCAATTTGATCCGGGAAGCCGCTGCGATGACCGCGTCCACCTTGCCAACCAACCCCTGCTGGGTAACAACGGGCATTCCATGAAGGATCCCATGGTCCGACCCCTTATCAATGATGATGTATTGAAGGAAGGGGCTGATCTCCCGGCCGATGACCGTGGCCGCCACATAATCATATTGGGGATTGGTCCGTCCAAAGTCAAGCAGGGCGAAGCAGATCTCGGCTTCTGCCAGACGTTCCTCCAATTCGATCAATTGTGTCTGAAGCTGAGTCACCTGGGCCTCAAGCACCGCGTTGCGCTCTTGCAACTGCGTAACATCCCTCGGCGCAGTCAGAAAATCCCTGGCGGAAAGGTAGCGGACGGACAACCAGCTCTGGAAGGAGATCAAAGGATTAAGGGTCAGGTTAAAGACCGGCGTGAGGTAACCACTCAGGGCCAAGAAAAGCAAACCTCCAACCACCAGAACGATGACAACTGTTTGAAGAGTTCTTGAATTCAATAGTTTCATTGCAAACGCTCCTCGAATCACGATAGGGATCGAGATGCGAGAAAATGATCAGAAAAGAAAAAGAAAACAGGATTAGGATAAAGTCCGTCTTAAAGGTTCTCTTTCCAAACCAACAAGAAAACTCTCATATTCGTCCTTATCTTCCAAAATAATACCGCACCCCCGTGCCACACATGTCATTGGGTCTTCCGCCACCCAGACACGCACCCGCAAATCGTCCGTCAGCCGCTGGGCCAGATTCTGCAACTGAGAACTTCCTCCCGCCAGGCAAATACCTGTGTCCAGTAAATCCGCTACAATTTCCGGCGGAGCCTCATCCAGGGCATCCCGAATTGTTTTAACAATCACAGAAACGGAACTGGAAAGGGCTTCACGGATTTCCACTGAGGAAACATCAATGGCCTCTGGCAGGCCGCTGACCAAGTTCCGACCCCGCACATCAATGGTCTGTTCCTCCTTGAGAGGAAATGCTGAGCCGATGGAAATCTTGACCTTTTCAGCCATCCGTTCACCAATAAATAGATTATATTTATTGCGAATATAATTGATGATATCCTGATCCAATTCATCGCCAGCCACGCGCAGGGAGCGGGAAACAACAATCCCGCCCATGGCAATAATGGCCACTTCGGTGGTGCCGCCGCCGATGTCAACAATCATCGTTCCCTGCACT
The DNA here is from genome assembly GCA_034437335.1 of Anaerolineaceae bacterium. Lineage (GTDB taxonomy): Bacteria > Chloroflexota > Anaerolineae > Anaerolineales > Anaerolineaceae > Brevifilum. Next base: position 4,148 of record DAOTUG010000213.1, on the reverse strand, counting down.
TCGTTAACCGGCAAACCGGCACCGATGGCGGCCGCTGTGGGCTCATGCACCATGTACACTTCCCGGGCTCCGGCTGCCATTGCAGAATCAAAAACGGCGCGTTTCTCCACCTCGGTGGCCCCCGAGGGAATGCCAATCACAACCCGCGGTTTTGGAAGAGGGACAATGCTTTGCTGATGGGCCTTGCCAATAAAATATTCCAGCATGGCCTGGGTAATATCATACTCGGAGATAACGCCATCCCTGAGAGGACGTAAGGCCACCACATTGGCTGGCGTCCGGCCCACCATGGCCTTGGCCTGGGCGCCAATTGCCAACGGCTCCCGGGTTCGTTTCTCAATTGCCACCCAGGAAGGTTCATTAATGACAATACCCTTCCCGCGCACATTGATCAACGTATTAGCAGTCCCCAGATCTATACCGATATCCAGGGAAAACAACCCCCACAGCCAATTGAGTAGCGAAAACGCCAAATTTTTTCTCCTTATTAAACAAGATTGGTAATGCTGACATTACCAATTAACCTTCGCCATTATACCATAGGTGCTACTCAGCCAGAACGGTTTTTAATCAGAGTTTAGTCTACCTTTGCAGTTTTGTTCTGTCAATTTCCCCCACTCACCTTGCAGGGCAATCGCATATGGACTCATCAAGCTGTTTGTCCAATGACTGACCCCATCCTCGTTCCTTCCCCTGAAATCAGTGGAAGGATGCCTGCGTCAGATGCCTGCAAGCGCAGCGAGCACGGGCCTCTTGAGCCGTACCACTGCGCTGAAGCGCCTTGCGGGCGCTCAGCTTGCAGGTGGATGGGGTTTTCCTGGAAAGGGTTGTTGCGATTGAATCATCCGCAATAATGATATAGGACGTCGCGATTGGTTTGAAGGCGAAATATTTCTCAAGTGCGATTGCCCTGACACCCTGACACGCCTGGTTGTCGAAACCCAGTGGTGCAGGTAAACTGAGGGAGTTCACCAACCTTCCTGGAAAAGAGAAAATTACGGAGATGACTGAGCGCAAGTTCACACAATCCCAACAGAACGGCCGGCACCGAACCCGGGTCACCCTGCGCCACGGAGAGGTTATCGCCCTGTGCCGCTGCTGGCGGTCGGATCGTTTTCCACTCTGTGATGGGTCCCACAAAGAGAAGCAGGATAACAGAGGGCCCGCAATCATCATATCGGATTGCGACACCCCGTTTCGCAGCGGTCAGGGCGATTAAGACCTGCGAAAAACGATTCCGCGGTCCACCGACATACCCGGGTTCTCCAGCACATCCCGGAGGTTATCACCGTCATGAACAACGAAGGTCAGGATACCTTGCCGGATCAGTTTCTCTTTCAATTCTTCTGAGCTTGTACTGCCTCCAAAACTTGCCTGGTCAATCAACACCACCACGGGCATCAATCCCCGTTGAATCAACTCCATCACCAGGGTAAGGATCTGCTCATCTGTTGAGGGGGTAACCAGAACGATCGTACTGCCCCTGGCCAGACGGGTAAGCTGCGAGCTGATCACGCCCCACAGAGGCATATTGCCCTCTGCCTTCAATACAGCCAGAGTTTCCAGTAATTTTCCGAGCTGTCTTTCCCCACGCTCAGCGGGCAGGAGTGTGAAGGCCTGCCCCGCCGCAACCAAACCAACCTCGCGCTTTTGACGGAGATAGTATTTTCCGATAGATGCCGCAATTGAAATGGCATACTCCTCTGTGGAGGGAGGCAGGGAAAATTTTCTATTTTGTTTTACCCACAAAAAAGTATCCAATCTGCTGGGTTCCTCACGCTCCTGGCTGTAGTGAACCTCAGCGCGGGCATCTAAAAAAATCCAAACCTCTGCAAGGGGATCCTTCTCAAATTCCTTGACGATCAATTTTTGCTTCCGTGCGGATGTGGTCCAGTGAATGCGTTTCAAAGGATCGCCCGGGACATATTCCCGCACACCCGCCGCATAAGGCGTCACCTCCAGGGTTTTCTGCCGCAGGGCCCGACCTCCCGGTAAAATGCCAAAGGGTGCGGGGAAGTCTTGGATTTCGACAGTGTAGGGAATGACGAGGAGGCGTGAGGTGGATTCAAAGGTTTTTTTGAACAGGAACAGACCAAATATATCTCCGGTTTCAATTTGCGAAGGGCCTAGCCGGAACCAGCCCCGATCCATCAGCATCGAATAGGCTACATAGGTGCGGGTTTGCCAGGCGCCCAGCCAGGAAATGACCCGAGACCCCGACGCGCCGACAAGTTGGGCCTGATCGCTCACCTTTATCCAGAGTTTGGGCAAGAAGGAGCGGTTGACAATCTCGAAGGACTCATTGAAGATTTCCCCCACCTGTTTCCTTCTGGTTCGGGTTGTTCGTCTCAGATCCATCCCAACCAGAGAAAAAAAGGACCACACAAAACTGACCAGCAGCACGAACAGAAAGACAATCAATAACCTGCCATATATCGGATCATTTCCCAGACCCGGCAAGCGCGTGATAAGAACGACAACACCAAGGAGAACAATGAACCACCAGAAGGACCGCCCAAGACGAATCACATTTCACCACCCCCCAGATCCCCACCAGGAACCGCAACGGATTCCAAAATCTCCCGGACGATACGCGTGGGGCTGACATCGGTCAGACGGGCAGCCGGACTGACGACCACCCGGTGTGAAAGCACATAGGGCACCAAGAATTTGATATCATCCGGCAAAACGTAATCCCGGCCCAACAGCGCAGCCCGAGCCTGCCCCGTGCGATACAGTCCGAGGCTGCCCCGGGGGCTGGCCCCAAGGTATACTTCCGGATGTTCCCGAGTTTCCCGGACCACCTCCACAACATATCGTTTGACCGGTTTAGAGACATGAACGTGTTTAATGGCTTGCTGGGCGGTCAGGATCGCATCCAAATCAACAACCGGTTGTAAGTCGTCTATCGGATGCACCAATTGTTGTTGTTCAAGGATCTTGATTTCATTGACCAGAGAGGTGTATCCAAGATGGATCCGCATCAAAAAACGATCCAGTTGCGCCTCTGGCAGAGGAAAAGTGCCTTCATACTCAATTGGATTCTGTGTCGCCATGACCATGAAGGGCCTCGGAAGAGGATGGGTGCTGCCATCAACAGTGACTTGGCGTTCCTCCATCGCCTCCAACAGCGCCGATTGGGTTTTGGGGGTTGCCCGGTTGATCTCATCCGCCAGGACAATCTGCGCCATAATCGGCCCGGGTCTAAACTCAAAATCTCTGGTATTCTGATTGAAAATGGATACTCCTGTGACATCACTTGGAAGCATATCCGGCGTGAACTGGATCCGTTTGAAACGACATCCCAGGGATTTAGCCAGGCTGCGGGCCAGCATCGTCTTTCCCACACCAGGAACATCCTCAATTAAAAGATGCCCCTCGCCTAGGAGGGCAATCATCGTCAGATGCAGGGTTTCCTCTTTTCCGACTATGACCTTGGTCAAATTTTCTTTGAGTGTGTCCCCAAGCGTCTGGACTTTGGAGAAATCAACGGTCATTTTTGGTCACTCCTGGAGTTTTTTATACCATAACCGAGAAATTATCTAACTTATTTTATCCCAATTCTACAATTTATGCACGCTCCTGCCGAAGGGTTTCACAGCCGAACCATTATCAAACCGAAGTCCTGAAACCCTTGAAAAAATGATAGAATAAATAAACCGGTGCCAGTCAAACAACAAAAAAATTATTATCACGCCATCCATGAAAGGTTCACAAAATGAACGAAGCGCTCACCCTCTTTCGCCTGCAGGAGCTGGACACCCAATTAGACAATGCCAAAGCCCGTCTCGCAGAAATTAACCAGGCCCTCAGTGATGACAGCCAGGTTCAAAAAGCCCAAAAATCCCTGGAAAAGGCTGAATCCCGGGCAAAAGAGATCCGAATTGAACTGCACCAAATTGAAGACAAGGTGGAAAGACAACGCATCAAACGGAAAAACACCCAGGCCTCCTTGTTTAGCGGCAAGATCAAAAATCCAAAAGAGCTTCAGGACCTGCAAATGGAATCAGAGGCGTTGAAGCGCTATATCGCCAGCCTCGAGGATGAACAACTAGAAGCAATGATCGCGCACGAAGAAGCCGACAAACAGGTCAACACGGCAAAAAAACATCTGGATCTGGCCAAGGCGAGGGCGGCTGAGGAAAATG
>DAOTUG010000212.1:0-17104 GCA_034437335.1 Anaerolineaceae bacterium | reverse complement strand
GTCTTCTGGGTGCTGTGGCTGGGGTATACCTCTCTGACGGCCTGGCGGGAACGGCGCGGCAAAGGATCCGGAGATGGGGGCCCATTGCCCTCCGGCGGGGAAGAAGCGGAAAGGGCGGGGCATTGATGGTTGAGAAAAAACAATTCTCTGGAATCCACCTGGCCGTGATAGCCGGAGTCAGCCTCCTGCTGGGATTCCTGGTCCAGCGTTTGCTGCCCGTGGGGAATTTCTGGTTGGGTTTTTTGGGGACGACCCTGGTAATTTTCATCAGTGGGGCGGCGCTTTTTCTGGCCTGGCGCGCGGCCGGAGCGGGAAAGGCCCTGGCGGCCATGATGCTGGCGGCCTTTGTTGTGCGTCTGGTCCTGGGCGTCTTCTTAGCCTGGGGCCTGCCCCGGTTCGGCTATGCAGAACGGGAGCAGCAGGCAGGATTTGTCTTTGCGGATGCCTTTCGCCGGGAGAACGAAGCCTGGGCTCTGGTGGGGGAGGAAACATCCCTTTTAAAGGCTTTCAGCGATGATTTTGGAACGGACCAGTATGGCGGCATGCTGATCTTCAGCGCCCTGGTCTATCGGATCTTCAGCCCGGACGCCCACCGGCCGGTGCTGGTGTCCATCCTGGCGGCAGCGGTCTTTGCCCTCAGCATTCCCTTCATTGTGGCGGCGTTGAAGCGGTGGATTGGCCCGAGGGTGGCCGCCCTGGCCGGTTGGATTCTGGCGCTTTATCCCGAAGGGGTTTTACTGGGCGCAGCGCAGATGCGGGAGCCTTTTCTGATTCTGTTTTTTGCGATGGCCTTCTGGGCAGTGAGCTGTTGGCTGGAACGCACCCGGGTGAAACGGGCTCTGGCGGTGTTTGCTCTGGCTGCCGCCGGGATGTTGGTGTTCTCATTTCGGGTGGCCCTGCCCCTGTTGGGGGTGCTTCTGGTGTGGGTCTGGCTGGAGGAATCCACCCGGATGGAAAAACCCTGGCTGCGAATTGCGGGCTGGGCGGCGGTGGCGGTGGGGTTGGTGGCTCTGTTCTTTGCATTTCAATACTGGATTGATGCGGTGCTGCACTGGGACACCCTGCAGACGATTCTCCAGTCCGGGCGGGTGCAATTTGAGCTGGAAAGTGTTCCCGCATGGCTGCATTTCCCCTTCATTGCAGTGTATGGGCTGTTCCAGCCGGTGCTGCCGGCGGCGATTGTGGATCCTGCGCCCTGGATCTGGCGCGGCCTGGGCATCTTTCGCGCCCTGGGCTGGTATGCCCTGCTCCCCTTCCTTCTGGTGACGATTTTCACCGTTTGGCGGGCGAAAAAAGCGTCTGAGCGGCGTCTGCTGATCTTGATGATGCTCTTTGTGTGGCTTTGGGTTGGGATTGCTTCCGCCCGGGGGGGAGGCGACCAATGGGATAATCCCCGCTACCGCACGATCCTCCTGCCCTGGATGGCGGGGTTGGCGGCCTGGGCAATCCAATTTGCCCGGGCGCACCGCAACCGCTGGCTGCCCCGCTGGCTGGCTGTCGAGGGCGTGTTCCTGCTGTTTTTCACGGAGTGGTATATCAGCCGCTACTACCCCGTCATCCCCCGGTTGGATTTTTGGGTCATGATCGCTCTCATCCTGGGCATTAGCGGGGCGATCCTCCTTGGGGGGTGGCTCTGGGACCGGAAGCACCCCCCGAAGGGCTTGACGGGGGAGGGGGACTCGTTATAATTCATACGTTGAATTTTGCTTCGGGAGTGTGTTGATCGTGTATTTAACTGTTGTGATCCCTGTTTACAATGAGGAAGAGAGTCTGCCCCGCCTCCGTTCGGCCCTGGAAGGTGCCCTGGGCGATTTTGAGAAACCCTGGGAGGTTGTCTTTGTGGATGACGGCAGCAAGGATGGCAGTGCGGAGGTCCTGGCGCGTTTTGCTCAGGAGGACCCCCGGCATCTGCGGGCTGTGCTGCTGCGCCGCAATTTCGGTCAGACAACCGCCATCGCGGCCGGGATTGATCATGCCAGCGGGGAGATGATTGTGCTGATGGATGCGGATTTGCAGAATGATCCGGGGGATATCCCCCGGATGTTGGAGAAACTGGACGAGGGGTATGATGTGGTCAGCGGTTGGCGCAAGGACCGCAAGGACGCGTTTCTGACCCGCACCCTGCCTTCCCGCATGGCCAATGGGTTGATCTCCTGGGTGACAGGGGTCAAGCTGCATGATTACGGCTGCACCCTCAAGGCCTATCGTCGGGAAGTTATCACCGGTTTCCGGCTCTACGGCGAGATGCACCGCTTTATCCCTGTGTATGCTCATTCTGTGGGGGCGCGCATCGTGGAAATGCCCGTGCAGCATCATCCGCGCCGGTGGGGGAAGGCCAAGTATGGGCTGGAGCGGATCACCAAGGTTATCCTGGACCTGTTCACGGTCAAATTCCTGAGCGCGTATACCGGGAAGCCCAGCTATCTCTTTGGCGGGATCGGCGGTTTCTTTATGATCATCAGCGCCATTTTGCTGGTTTTCCTGGCAGTCCGGCGTCTCACCATCGGAACGGAGGTTTTGCCCTCTCCCTTTTTCCAGGTGGCCATTGTGATGCTTTCTTTCGGATTTCAGGCTGTTCTGATGGGGTTGATTGCGGAACTCCTGGCGCGGACTTATCATGAATCCCAGCACAAACCCACATATACCGTTCGCAAGCGCATTGGGGTGGATGAACCCAACCCCCAGGGAAAGGCTAACCATGCCGCGCCGGACGGATAAAAAACAGCGGGGCCCCCTCATTCTGCGCCTGGCGGGCACAGCCATCGCCTTTGGGGTGGTGGCTTTTCTTGTGTGGCGGAACTGGCGGGATGTGGTGGCGGCTTTTCAGAGCCTGGATATGGTCTATCTACTGGCTGCCTTTGGTTTGGGATTGCTCTCCCGGCTGAGCGTCACCCTGCGTTGGTATACCCTCCTGCGCGTGGTCCTGCCCCGGGTGCGATTCTGGACTGTTTTCAAACTTTCTTTTGTGGGATTGTTCGCCTCCAACATCCTGCCGACAACCATTGGCGGTGATGTGGTCAAGCTGGCTGGTGGAGTCCAGGCCGGGATGGATTCCGCTTTGGTGACGGCATCCCTGGTGGTGGACCGTCTGCTGGGACTTTCAACCATGGGCACCTTCCTGCCCCTCAGCGTTTGGCAGGTGTCCCAGGCCGGGGGTGTGGCCGGGGCCATGGCTGCGCCGGCTTCTTTTTTCGCCAGGGTTTGGGGAAGGGCGCGGGATTTTTTGGTCAAAACCTGGATGTCCTTACGGTTGTGGTTCAAAAACCCCCCGGGACTTTTGCTGGCGGCTTTTTTCTCTTATGTTCACATGGCCTGTTTGTTTACCATGATCCTCCTGATCCTCAACGGGCTGGGTGAGACAATCTCCTGGTGGACAGCCGGGAGTCTGTGGGTTCTGGTTTATTTCATTTCGCTGGTTCCCATCTCGATTAACGGCCTGGGGCTGCAGGAGGCTTCCCTGACCCTGATCTTCACCACCTTCGCCGGCATTTCAGACCCCGCCAGCTTGGTGCTGGCCCTGCTGATGCGGATCATCTTTGTCATCGCCAGCCTGCCCGGGGCCCTGTTTTTGCCCGGGATGATGTCCGGCGGATGGCGGGAGATGGTTTCTTCCGGAGAGGAAAACACCGAGCATGTCATTTAAGATTGCCAACCGATTGGCCCCTGACCAAGACGCCGCTCCCCGGGTTTTGAGCACCCTGCGGCTCTACTTGCTGGCTGGCGTGGTCCTGAGTCTGGTGGTGCTGGTCATCAAGGTGCCGGAAGCCCATGGTATTGGTTCTATTCTGGGTTTCTCCGGTTCCATACTCCTGAGCATCTGGCCGGTATTTCTGACCTTTTTTCTCTTCACAGCCGGGCTGGTGCTGACAGCCGCCCCCGCCGCAAACTCCCTGGCGGCCATCGCCCGGGTGGCCTTTGGCGCCCTGGTCTGGTTGCGGGGATTGAATTGGGTGCTCTTTCCTTTGCCCCTGTTCTTTTATGGCTATTACCGCTTGGCCGGTCTGAGCCTGCCGGGCCTGTCGGAGGTGCCGGAAATCTGGATTTTTGGGCATCTGACACTCCTGGGCGCGTTGTTCCTGAGCGGCACCCGGCGACTCTCCCCGCCAAAAAGTTTGCTGGCGGCTGTTTCGGTGTATGGGATCGGCCTGTTGGTGTTTTACTATATCCCCGACGTGCGCACCTATCCTCTGGCCCTGGGCTGGTCTGAAACCAGCCGGTATTACTACGCATCCCTGTTTTTTGCCCCCCGGATCTATGGCCGGTGGATGCCGCTTTCCTCTTTGCATCCCACGCGCTATTTGCTGCAGTCTTTGCCCTTCCTGCTGCCTTCTTTGCCGCTGTGGTTCCACCGATTGTGGCAAGTGCTGCTGTGGCTGGGTTTCACCCTGGGGGGTGGGCTGGCCGTTGCGAAGCGGATCGTCCCTCGCAGGGGCTGGGTGCGCTGGGGGATGGCTGCCTGGTTCGCTTTGTTCTGTTTTCAGGGACCGGTCTATTACCACTTGATGGTCATGGTCATCCTGGTTGTGCTGGGGTTTGACCGGGAAAAACCCTGGCGTTCGCTGTTGTTTGTGGCTCTGGCCTCCCTGTGGGCCGGCATTAGCCGGGTGAACTGGTTTCCCGTCCCGGGGATGCTGGCCGTGGCCCTGTATGTTTTGGAAAAGCCCTATGGCAAGCGCACCTTCTGGGCCTACTGGCGCTGGCCTGTTGGGGCTGTGGCTTTGGGAATGCCCCTGGCCTTTGGCGCCCAAGCCCTTTATGCAGCCCTCAGCGGTAACCCGTCGGAGGTGTTCGCTTCCAGTTTTAACTCGCCCTTGTTCTGGTATCGTCTCTTTCCCAATGCGGCCTATGGCCCGGGGATCATCAACCTGCTGATCACGGCGGCTTTTCCCCTGCTGGTGGTGATCGTGTGGCGCGTGGCGCCGCGCTGGCGGTCCTGGCGATTTCTCCGCCTGCTGGCATTATTGTCCTTGCTGGCGGCTTTGCTGGCGGCTGGTCTGGTGGTCAGCACAAAGATCGGCGGGGGAGATAACCTGCACAATCTGGATGCTTTTCTGGTGATGCTGGCGCTGATCGGCGCCTATCTTGGATTTGGCGGGTTCACGGCGGATTCTCCCCGGATGGCAAAGGGCAGGCGGCCCCTGCCCCAGCCTCTGGTTGTCCTGGCATTTCTGATTCCCCTGGTTTTTGCTGTGGGGATGGTGCGGCCTTACCCGGATCTGAACTTCAACCGGGCCTGGAACGATATTCAGCAGGTGCAGATGATGGTGGACCGGGTCCTGGCCGATGGCGGGGAGGTGCTCTTCATTCAGCAGCGCCATTTGATCACCTTTGAAATCATTGTGGGAGCGCCCCTGGTGCCGGAGTATGAGAAGGTGTTTTTGATGGAAATGGCAATGTCCGGCAATACGGCCTATCTCAGTAAATTTTGGACGGACCTGGAAACCCATCGCTTTGACCTCATCGTGAGTGAACCCCTGGCCCTGGTGACCCGCCCTGCCAGCGATGTCTTCGGTGAGGAAAACAATGTCTGGGTGGAGCGGGTGGCGGCTCCCATGGCAGAGGCCTATCGGGTGGCCCTTGAGCTCCCGGAAAGCGAAATGGCCCTGCTGGTGCCCCGGGAAAGACAAACCGTGCCTTGACCGCTGGACACGGGAGATTATAATTCATTTATTGAAAATATGATTCAGATTGAAACAAACCGGGATGATTTTCGCGATCTGGCCCTTCTGCAGCAGATTGGGGCCGATCCTGATATTTCCCAGGCAACCCTTGCTGAGGAACTGGGCGTTGCCATCGGGACGGTCAACTGGCACCTGAAGCGGCTGGTTGAAAAGGGATATGTCAAAGTCCGCCGCGCCAGGCGGCGGAAGCTGCGGTATATCATCACCCCGGAAGGCCTCAAGCTGCGCAGCCGGCTGACACTGGCTTATGTGCAGCAGTCTTTTCGTCTTTTCCGTCAGGTGCGGGCCCGGGTTTGTGATTTGCTGGCAGAAGTGCGCACCGGGGGTGGGCAAGCGGTGCGTCTGTTGGGAGAGGGAGACATCGCAGAGGTTTGCCGCCTGACCTGCATGGAGCAGCATATCCGCGTGACGGAGGACCCGGACGCCCCGGCCCTTGTGGTGGATGGGTTGAATGTGGAACTTAACAGTGGAAGCGAATAAAGAAGGATAGTAGAGAGGTATCATGGAAAAAGCCTTGGATTGGTCGGAAAAAAGAATCTGCGTGACGGGTGGAGCCGGTTTTTTGGGTACGCATCTGATTGAAAACCTGCGGGCCCGGGGGGCTGAGGAAATCTTCATCCCCACTATTGAATCCTATGATCTGGTGGATCCGGATGCCATCCAGCGGATGCTGTCTGATTCCGACCCCGATGTGATCATTCATCTGGCCGCCCATGTGGGGGGCATTGGCGCCAACCGGGAACACCCGGCCGAGTTCTTCTACGACAATTTGATGATGGGTGTTCAGTTGATGCACCGGGCCTGGGAGTGGGGCGTTGAGAAATTTGTGGCCATTGGCACCGTGTGCGCTTATCCCAAGTTCACCCCTGTGCCTTTCAAGGAGGAAGACCTGTGGAAAGGATACCCTGAGGAGACCAACGCGCCCTATGGACTGGCCAAGAAGATGCTCCTGGTGCAGTCCCAGGCCTATCGCCAGCAATATGACTTCAACAGCATTTTCCTTCTGCCGGTCAATCTGTATGGGCCGGGGGATAATTTTGACCCTCGCAGCTCTCATGTGATTCCGGCCCTGATCCGCAAATGTGTGGAAGCCCAGGAAGCTGGCGCGGAGCATATTGTGGTTTGGGGTGATGGATCCCCCACCCGGGAATTTATCTATGTGGAGGACGCGGCTGAAGGGATTGCCCTGGCGACGGCACGCTATAACGAATCGGAACCGGTGAATATTGGTTCCGGATTTGAGATCAGCATCAAGGATCTGGCTGAAAAAATCGCCAGGATGACCGGATTTGAAGGGGAGCTGGTTTGGGACATCAGCAAGCCGAACGGTCAGCCGCGCCGGGCTCTGGACACCAGCCGCGCCAGGGAGAAGTTTGGTTTTGAGGCGCAAACTGATTTTGATGCGGGTTTGGAAAAGACCATTGACTGGTATCGCAAACACCGAAAATAAGCAGATATGATGATGGAAACAACACCCAAACCCGAACAGCAGAGCCCCACCATCATCCTCAAACCCTCCCGAGGCTGGTTGTCGGTTGATTTTGAAGAGCTGTGGCGCTACCGTGAGCTGATCTTTTTCCTCACCTGGCGGGACATCAAAGTGCGCTATAAACAGGCCGTTCTGGGAATTACCTGGGCGATCCTGCAGCCTTTCCTGACGATGCTGATCTTCACCGTAATCTTTGGCATTCTGTTGAAGACTCCCTCGCAGGATCTGCCCTATCCGCTGTTTGCCCTTTCGGCCCTGCTGCCCTGGCAGCTTTTCGCCACGGCCTTACAGCGTTCCAGCGTCAGTCTGGTGGGAAATGCGAATCTGATCACCAAAATTTATTTCCCCCGCCTGGCCATTCCCCTTTCTTCAGTGGTGGCGGCCCTGGTGGACTTCGGGGTTTCTTTTATTGTGCTGCTGATCGTGATGGCGTATTATCAGTATTGGCCCACCTGGAATATCCTCTGGCTCCTCCCGATTATCCTTCTGGCGCTTTTGGCCGCGCTCTCTGTGGGGTTGTGGTTGTCGGCTCTGAATGTGCAGTACCGGGATATTCAGCACATGGTGCCCTTCATTCTTCAGGTGTGGATGTACGCATCGCCGATTGTGTATCCGGTTGAAACGATCCCGGAGGGGCTCGGGCGCTGGCTGTACGGCCTCAATCCGATGGTGGGCGTCATCCAGGGCTTTCGCTGGGCGCTGCTTGGAGGGGACCCGCCCGATGTGACCACCCTGATCTCGGTGGTGATGGTGCTGGTGCTTCTCATCAGCGGACTTTATTATTTCCGGCGAATGGAAAAAACCTTCGCCGACATTGTATAGGTGGTTATGAGCGATCTTGCCATACGTGTAGAAAAACTTTCCAAGCGATACCGGATTGGCCAGGCCCAGGAGCGGCCGGACACCCTGCGGGATCTCTTGATGCTGGGCTTTCGGCGGTTTAGGCGCTTTTTCTCCCGGGACGGGCTCCAACGGGAAAGCCCTACCCACATCTGGGCCTTGAAGGATGTCTCCTTTACGGTGTCCAGAGGGCAGGTGTTGGGGATCGTGGGCCGGAACGGGGCCGGCAAGAGCACGCTGTTGAAGATCCTCTCCCGGGTGACGGATCCCACCGAGGGATATGGCGAGATTCACGGTCGGGTGGGATCCCTGTTGGAGGTGGGGACGGGGTTTCATCCGGAGTTGTCGGGCCGGGAGAATATCTATCTGAATGGGGCCATCCTTGGCATGCGCCGGGAGGAAATCGAACGGAAATTTGATGAGATTGTGGCCTTTTCCGAAGTGGGGGCCTTCATTGATACTCCGGTTAAGCGGTATTCCAGCGGCATGTACCTGCGGCTGGCCTTTGCTGTGGCGGCGCATCTGGAGCCGGAAATCCTGGTAGTGGATGAAGTTCTTGCGGTGGGGGATGCTGAGTTTCAGCGGAAGTGCCTGGGCAAGATGAACGATGTGGCCCAGGAGGGGCGCACGGTCTTGTTTGTGAGTCATAATATGTCGGCCATCCTGCGTCTGACCCAGGAGACCATCGTGCTGGACCAGGGGCGGATTGTCTTGCGCGCCCCCACGCCGGAAGCCGTGGATTATTATCTTAATATGGGCCTGACCAAACAAGGGGAACGCCTCTGGCTGCCGGAGGAAGTCCCCGCCGGAACCGGGCCGTTCCGGCCCATCGCCCTGCGGGTGATGGATGAAGCGGGGCGGGTTGTGGATACCGTCGCTTCAGCGGATGGATTTTCCATTGAGCTGGAGTACAATTTAAAAGAAACGGTCAGCGGCTTGCGGGTGGGTTTTTACCTGATGACCACCCGGGGTGAATATGTGTTCACCTCCTTTGACACGGATGATCCCGGGTTGTTCCAGGCCCATCCGGCCAGAGCGGCCGGTCGCTATGTCAGCCGCTGCAAGGTCCCGCCCAATTTAATGAATGAGGGCCGGTTTGTGCTGGGCGTCAACGCCAGCGCCTATCGCATCCGGCGCTATTTTCAGGACGAAAAAGCCCTGACCTTCACAGTGGATGCCACCGGCGCCCCCGGGATGCACTGGCCGGAAAAACGCCTTGGACCGGTGCGACCGAAGCTGGACTGGCAGATCAAGAAGTTAGATTAGAGAAGTGAACGCATGAACAAAAGAGCTCTGAAGAAAATTCTCGGCGAAATTCCCTATACGGTGGAACTGTACTGGCAGTTGGTGCAGCGGCACAAACCCTGGAAGGCGCATTTCAATCTGGATGATTTGCAGGCCGTGTTGCCTGAAGCTGTGCACCAGGCGCAGCTCTTTGCGGAGAGCGCGGAAAAGGGCAAAAAGGTGTTTGTGTTCGCCTCCCTGCACTACTGGATGGAGTTCTCAACCTTGTTGAGCCTGGCCCTGGCCGGGAAGGGGCACCGGGTGACCTTCTCCTTCCTGCCGTATGCAAGCTGGGATAAACCCATCGGGAAATTTGACCTGCGGCGGCAGAATCTGTACGCCCGACAGGTGCTCAGGGAAACCAAACCCCTGCTGCGGGTTCAGTCCCTTCTGGATGTGCGGCCTTTTTCCCAGACCCTGCCTGAAGCCCTGGCCAAGGCGGTGGAGGAAGTCAGCGTCTTTGACACGCAGTATACCCTGCAGGTGGAGCGCATCACCCGGGAAGAGGATGTGTATTCCCTGCGCGCGGCCCGGAACTGGGAGGCTGCCCTGGCGGCCAGGACCTGGCTGGTGGCTCACCGTCCGGATGTGGTGATTGTGCCCAACGGCACCATTCAGGAAATGGGTGTGGTCTATCGCGTGGCCCGTCATCTGGATATCCCGGTGGTCACCTTTGAATTTGGCGACCAGCGGGAGCGAATCTGGCTGGCGCAAAATGCGGAGATTATGCGCCACGAAACCGACGCGCTTTGGGAGGCCCTGGGCAAAGCCCCCCTGACGGAGGCGCAATTGCAGCAACTGCAGGATTTGTATGCCGCTCGGCAGGACGCCAAGACCTGGAAAAATTTTGCCCGGCGCTGGCAGGCGACCCCCACCAAGGGCGGAGAAACCGTTCGGCAACGGCTGGGCCTGGATGACCGACCGGTGGTTTTGTTGGCCACCAATGTTCTGGGCGACAGCCTGACCCTCGGGCGTCAGGTGTTCAGCGAAACCATGGCGGAGTGGATTGCGCGCACGGTGCGGTTTTTCGCAGCCCGAGAGGACGTCCAACTGGTGATCCGGGTGCACCCCGGTGAGACCCTGACCCATGGCACTTCCATGGTGGAGGTTGTCCAGGGGAGCCTGGATGAGGTTCCGGAGCATATTCATTTAATTGGCCCGGAGGAAAAAGTCAACACCTACGACGTGGTGGAGGTGGCCGATCTGGGTCTGGTGTATACCACCACGGTGGGCCTCGAGATGTCCATGCGGGGGATTCCTGTGGTGGTGGCCGGGCAGACGCATTACCGGAAGCGGGGTTTCACGGTGGACCCGGGTTCCTGGGAGGCCTATTTTGAAGCCCTGGACTCCCTGCTGGCCGATCTGCCCGGTGCACAGTTGAGCCAGGAGCAAATTGAGCTCTCCTGGCGGTACGCGTATTTGTTCTTCTTTGCCTTCCCCAAACCTTTCCCATGGCACCTGCTGGATTTGAGCGATGACATCAGGAAACGGCCAATGGCCTTTGTTCTGGGGACCGAGGGCACCCGCCGGTATGGAGAAACCTTTGCGTTTCTGACCGGCACGCCCCTGCGGTGGTGACCGGCGGGATGCTGTCTGTGAAGTCCGGGAAGGAGCAGGCCACCAGAAAACGGCCTGCGGTCAATATCCTGCTGACAACGGCCTGCAATTTGGATTGCTCCTATTGTTTTGCCGAGGCCCTGCGGGATGCGGCCCACCCCCGGGAAATGGGCCTGGATGCCCTGGAGGCCGTCCTGAACCGGCTGGATCCCAAGAAGGACACGGTCCGGCTCCTGGGCGGCGAGCCGACTCTGCACACCCACTACCCGGAGATCCTGCGGCGTCTCAAGGCAGCGGGATACCGGATTGTGGTGTTCAGCAATGGGCTGCTTCCGGTGCTGAGGCGGACCGGACCAACCTGGCCCGATCGGATCCTGTTGAATTTGAACCCCCCCGGGACTTATGGCCCCGGCGCACTGGACCGGATCCGTCAGAACCTGGCGGTTTTAGGAAAGCGGATCACCCTGGCCTTCACGATTCTCCAACCGAATTTTGATCTGGGCTTTCACCGCCGGATGATCCTGGATCATGGCCTGGCGCCCCAGATTCGTCTGGGGTTGGCGCATCCCGTCCCGGGTGGTGAGAACGCTTTCCTTCCCGGGGATGACCTGCTGGCGGCTCACCGGACAGTGGCCCGTTGGGCCCGGCGCCTGGCGCAGGATGGCATCCGCTGTTACCTGGACTGCGGTTTTCAGCGCTGCTTGTTCAGCGAGGCCGAGATCTCCGACCTGGTTCGGGCGGGGACGAGGTTGAATTTTTCTTGTTCTCCCACTCTGGATGTCGGACCGGGTCTGCGCGTCTGGCGTTGTTTTGCTTTTTCCGGAGGGGAAAGCTGTTCCTGGCAGGATTATGATACCCTGGAGGAAATGCACCGCTGGTTTGACCGGGCCCATCCGCTCTCATTGTCCCGGTGTTTGGGAGATTGTTTGGCCGGCCAGCGGGGCTGGTGCCGGGGCGGGTGTTTGGCCCGGGCTGTTGTCCGGGACGCGGAATTTTCGGCGAGGAATATCTATGCGTGATAATCAGATCAAAAAGAATGTACGGGAATTTTATGACCGCGTGGGCTGGCAGATGGTCAATGAGGCCCTTTATCAAAATGCGCAGTATGAAGATCTGCGTTCCGTCTCCCGGGAGTATATTCACCGCTGCCATTTGCGGGTGAACCGGCATCTGGCGCCGGAGGGAGGCTACCTTCTGGATGCGGGTTCCGGCCCGGTGCAGTATCCCGAATATCTGACTTATTCCGAAGGCTACCGGGCCCGGGTTTGCATGGATATCTCCATTGTGGCTCTCAAGGAGGCGCGCAAACGCCTGGGAGACCGGGGGCTGTATGTGGTGGCGGATATCGCCCACCTGCCCTTCAAGGACGCGGCCTTTGATGGAATCGTTTCCCTCCACACCATTCATCATGTGCCGCTGGAGGACAAGATCCCGGCCTATGAGGCCCTGTACCGGACCCTGAAGCCGGGACGGACGATGGTGGTGGTCAACGGTTGGACCAACGCCCCCCTGATGGCGCGCCTGCGCCCGTTCATGGCCTTCATGCGCCGGCTGCGCGGGTGGTGGCAGCGAAAGATCAGGGGAAAGGCTCCGGAAGAACCCGCTGTGCCCGAGATGGGAGGCGGCCCGGAGGCGCCGGCGGGGACCTATGTGCAGAAGCTGAACGCAGATTGGCTGACCCAGGCCCTGAAAGACCGGATGGACTTTGAGATACTGGTCTGGCGCAGTGTGAATGTGGCTTTCCTGCGCTCTGTGATCTATCCTGATTGGGCTGGTCGTTTCTGGCTGCGGCTCCTTTTTGGCCTGGAGGAGCTTTTCCCCCGGTTTTTGGGGCGCAAAGGACAGTATCCCCTGGTGGTGGTGCGCAAACCTGGCGGTTTGCAGGACGGCGACGCCCCATAAGGCGAATTGATTTCCCTCTTTATTAACGGAGTTTGGACCTATGGATTGGACAAAAAAACATGTGCTGGTGACTGGGGGGACGGGTTCCTTCGGCAAGAAATTTATTGAGATCCTGCTGGCGGAATATCAGCCTGAGCGGTTGATCGTTTTCAGCCGGGATGAACTGAAGCAGCATGAGATGCGAATGGCGGGTTTCACGGACCCCAGCCTGCGTTATTTTATCGGGGATGTGCGGGATCTGCCCCGGCTGCGCCGGGCTTTGAACGGCGTGGATATTGTGGTGCATGCCGCCGCCCTCAAACAGGTGCCTGCCTGTGAATACAACCCCATGGAGGCCATCAAGACCAATATCCTGGGGAGCAGCAATGTGGTGGACGCGGCTCTGGATGCCGGCGTGGAAAAGGTGCTGGCCCTCAGCACCGACAAGGCCGTCAATCCCGTCAATCTGTATGGCGCAACCAAGCTGGCGGCGGAGAAGCTCATGGTCCAGAGCAATGCCTATGCCGGAGGCATGGAAACCCGGTTCAGTTGTGTGCGGTATGGCAATGTGGTGGGTTCCCGGGGCAGCGTGGTGCCGCTGTTCATCAAGCAGCGCCAGACCGGCGAGGTGACCCTCACGGACGAACGCATGACGCGTTTCTGGATCTCCCTGGATCAGGGGGTGCGGTTTGTGATCCGCTGCATCGAGGATATGCACGGCGGTGAGGTGTTTGTTCCCAAGATCCCCAGCATGAAGATGGTGGACCTGGCCCGGGCGATTGCCCCGGAGGCAAAGATCCGTATCATCGGCATCCGTCCCGGAGAAAAACTGCACGAGGTGCTGATCTCAGAAGATGAGGCGCGGACGACCGTGGAGCTGGAGGAGATGTATGTTGTTCAGCCCGCGGCGGCGTTGTGGTTCGGGCATTTCTGGTCCGACCTGGGGAAGCCGCTGCCGGATGGATATCATTATGCCAGCGATAATAACACGGAATGGTTGACGGTGGAGGAGATCCAGGCCATTGTCGCCCCGATTGAGGCGGCCCTGGAGAATGGGGGGCGTTCCTGATGCGCCTGCTCGTGACCGGAGCCAGCGGCTTGCTGGGTCTGAACCTGAGCCTGACGGCCCAGGCCCGGGGTTATGCTGTGACCGGGCTGCTGCATTCCCGCCGGCTGCAGGGGGTGCCCTTTGACACCCTCCGGGCGGACCTGCTGGATCAGTCGGCGGCTCTGGCTGAGATCGAAGCCGCCCGCCCGGAAGCCCTGATCCATTGCGCCGCCCTGGCCAGCCTGAACGCGGCTGAGGCCGCGCCGGACCTGGCTGCCCGATTGAACGGGGAGGTGCCCGGTTTTATGGCGGAGGCCGCCAACCGGTGGGGCGTGCCATTTATTCATGTCTCCACAGATGCGGTGTTTGACGGTCGCACCGGCGGATATGATGAGAGCGATCCCCCCAACCCTCTGAGCGTCTATGCCAGGACCAAGCTGGCCGGAGAGCAAGCCGTCCTCTCCGCAAATCCGAAGGCCGCGGTGGCCCGGGTTGTGTTTTACGGCTGGAGCCTTTCCGGCAGGCGCAGCCTTTCAGAGTTTTTCTTTAACAACCTCTTGACGGGAACCCCCATCAAGGGGTTTTCCGACACCTATTTTTGTCCCCTGTATGTCGAAGACCTGGCTGTCCTGCTGCTGGAAATGCTTGAGAAGCGCCTCAGCGGTATGTACCATGTTGTCAGTTCGGAGCATCTCAGCAAGTATGATTTTGGAGTGCGGATTGCGAAGCGTTTTGGGTTTGATCCCGGGTTGATCACGCCGGTAAGTATGGCGGATTTAGCCCGCGGGGCCCCCCGGGCGCTCCGACTCGTCCTCGAAACGGACAAACTGGAGGATGCCCTGGGCCATTCCCTGCCGGGGATTGCCGCGGGGTTGGACAAGCTGCACCAGCGGTGGGAAACGGGCTATCCCGAACAGATCCAGGCCTACGCCGCAGGACAGTAGGATCATTCACTCACCATCAGTAGAGGCATTGTGGAGGCAGGATTATGGAAATGAACATTGGCACCCGTCTGATCGGTCATGATCACCCGACGTATTTCATCGCGGACATTGCCGCCAACCATGACGGCAGCCTGGATCGGGCCAAACGTCTGATCCGCCTGGCCAAGGAAGCCGGCGCGGATGCAGCCAAATTCCAGAATTTCCGGGCGCCGGAGATCGTATCAGAATATGGCTTTGATCACATGAACGCCCAGGTTTCCCATCAGTCTAGCTGGAAACAATCGGTCACGCAGGTCTATGCGGGCGCTTCCATCCCCTTTGAATGGACGCCGGTTCTCAAGGAGACCTGTGATGCGGTGGGAATTGACTATTTTTCCTCCCCCTATGATTTTGACGCCATTGATATGCTGGATCCCTTCGTCCCGGCCTATAAGATCGGGTCCGGGGATATCACCTGGATTGAGGCCTGTCAGCGCATGGCGCGCAAGGGAAAGCCTGTTCTCCTGGCGACGGGCGCTTCGGATATCGGAGATGTCCAACGGGCCGTCCATGCCATTCTGGAGATCAACCCCCAGCTTGTGCTGATGCAGTGCAACACCAATTACACGGCAGCGGAGGGCAATTTTGACAATATCCATCTGCGTGTGCTCAATACCTACCGCAGCATGTTCCCGGATGTGGTGCTGGGTCTTTCAGATCACACCCACGGCCACGCCACGGTCCTCGGCGCGATTGCCCTGGGGGCCAGGGTGGTGGAAAAACATTTCACCGATGACAATGATCGCGAAGGCCCGGACCACCCCTTTGCGATGAATCCGGAGAGCTGGGCGGCCATGGTGCAGGCTTCCCGCCAGTTGGAACGCGCCCTGGGCTCCGGCGACAAGGTTGTGGCAGACAACGAGCAGGAAACTGTTGTCATTCAGCGGCGCTGCCTGCGCGCGGCCCACGACATCCAGCCCGGGCAGATCATGACCCGGGAGATGGTCAAGGTCCTGCGTCCGGCGACCCCCGGGGCCATCATGCCCTACGACATCCAGGATGTGATCGGCTTGAAGGCGATCGCGCCCATTCCGACCGGACAGGAACTCCGCTGGACCCAGTTTGGGAGCCCCTGAGCCCCTGGGCTCCGACATGACCCGTCCCGGGCAGCGCATGCGCCTTGTGTATTTTACGGCGGGGGACAGTCCCCACGACCGGCGCTTCTTGCGCGCTCTGGCGGGCACAGGCCATCAGATTTTTGCTTTGCGGCAGGCGGACAGCCGCCCCCGGACCACGCCAGGGACTGATGAGATCGCCTGGCCGGAGGGCAGACCTGATTGGTCTGGCTGGGACGGTTGGCAGGCTGGAGTCCGACAGCTCCAGGGGATTTTAGCAGCTCTGCAGCCGGATCTGGTCCACGCCGGCCCGGTGCAGGGCCCGGCTTTTCTGACGGCCCTGAGCGGTTTTCGCCCCCTGGTGACGATGTCCTGGGGCTCTGACCTGTTACGGCTGGCCGACCGCAGCCCGTGGATGCGCTTTGCCACCGCCTGCGCTCTGGATCACAGCGACGTTTTTGTGGGGGACTGTCGGACAGTGGCCCGGCGGGCAGCCGGTTTTGGTTTTCCGGAAGACCGGATGGTCCTTTTCCCCTGGGGGGTGGATCTGGCGCATTTCTCCCCGGAGGCGGGTCGGGATGCGGGCCGCCTCTGGCGGGAGCGTCTGGGATGGACGGATCGTTTTGTGATCCTGTGCAATCGCACCTGGGCGCCCCTGTATGGGGTGGACCTGCTGGCGCGGGCTTTTCGTTCGGCCTGCAGGGAAAATGCGGATCTGCGGCTGCTGCTGGCCGGGGACGGCCCTCAGGCGGATGCGATCCGGGGGATTCTTTCCCCCGTGGCGGATCGGGTTCATTATCCGGGCCGGGTGTCCCGGGGGGAGCTGCCGGGTTTGTACTGCGCCGGGGATCTTTTCGTGAGCCCTTCCCACAGCGATGGATCTTCGGTATCCTTGTTAGAGGCCCTTGCCTGCGGCCGGCCCGTGCTGGTTTCTGATATCCCCAGCAACCGGGAATGGGTCATCCCGGGGGAGGTCGGACATCTCTTTAGAGACGGGGAGGTGGACTCGCTGGAATTAAACTTGTTGATCATGGCTGCCAAACCGGATCTCTCCGGTTACAGCCGCCGCGCCAGAGATATTGCAGAAATCAGGGCGGATTGGGAGAAAAATATTAACAAACTCCTGGCGGCTTATCATCTGGCCCTGCAATAAAAACGAAACCAACGACAAAAAACTTGGAGGAAAAAATGAAAAAAGTGGGTATTATTTGGTTTGTTTTGATGATGCTCCTGCCAGTTCTTGCCTGTCAGGTTCCTTCCATTGGCCTGCTGGCCACGGCCACCCC
>DAOTUG010000211.1:0-1774 GCA_034437335.1 Anaerolineaceae bacterium | reverse complement strand
AACAACACCCCACAGGTTTTCGCCTTCCATTTCCTCTGTTGTGATCGCCACCTCCACCGCGCCAAAATCAGGCAGCCAGGCTGTCACCTGAAGGGCCCGATAGCCATGCTGGGGACTGGCTATATAATCATCGAACCGGTTGTGCACAAGATATTTATTGAAAAAGCGATTCACCTGAGCAAGCATGCGATAACAGCTTTCCTCATTGTCGTTATCCACAATGATTCGAAAACTGACAATATCATTCACTGCAGAGAAGTCATCCAAGGATGTCCGCCGATCCCGCGCCATCCGGCGCAATTTCTGCCAGGCTTGCCAGTAGCCGTTCACAATGATCCGCACTGTGCCCGGGATTCCCGCTGCCTCCATGAGATCCGCCAGCTTTGCCAGCATATCATTGATGAAAATCAGGTGTAGGCGGGGATCATGATCAATTTTTTCTTTTACAAAGCCAAACATCTCCGGATCGGCATAGGGAAAGGCCATATCCTCAAGCCAACGGCGCCAACGATAACAATTCAGAATGCCAGCCAATTTTCCATAAGCCCGGATGGCCTCTGTGGCTTTCTGATGCTGCTTTTCCGGGGACATATGCTCCAGCGTCATGATGTTGTGACTTTTGTCCGCCAGTTTGACAAGAAAAACCCCCGGATCGCGAAAACGTGCAATCTTCCGGAGGGTTTCGAGTTCCCGTGAGCGCCCATCCCTGGGGTTGCTCATCTTTGTAACCCCATCAACGATATAGGCTACATGTTTTCCAAGGCTGCCTGGATATCGCTGGCGAATCTGATCCAAACTCTCACCCTGGTCTTCCACGGCATCATGCAGAAGAGCAGCAATGGTCCAGGCTTCATTCCCTACCAGGCGGTCAATGAAAGCCGCGATCCATGCGCAGTGAGTCTCAAAATAGGGTTCGCCACTCAACCTGAGCTGGCCCTTGTGAAGCGCCTTCCCCCAGATGTAGGCGTCAGCTATGGCCGGAGTACGCGGTTCAAAATCCCCCTCAAATGTAAAATCCTCCACAATGCGAGGACGAATTTCGCGTACAAACTCGACGTTGACCATCTGCAACCCTTGCTTAAGAACTACTTAAGAGTTTTTCCACTGACCTTGGGCCCCTGCTCTGGCTGGAGTAGAATTCCATTGCAGTGACCTGATTGCCATTGCACTGTTGCAAAGCCTCTTCGCGTTGAAGCCAGCATGATTGTATTATAAAGTTAGATTATATCCATTTTTAATGTTTAAGACAAATAATGCGTAATGGTAAGATACCCCGTTTATTAATAATTTTTGCCCTGGCATGTCTCCTCCTAACGCTGCTGCAGCATCCATCCCATGCCAGTGCCTCCCAGACGCCGCTGAGAGCGGAGGACGATCCTGTTGAACCCAGCATCATTGTCCAGGACCGGACAGGGGAAACCATAGATTTCACCATCACTTTCCCGGAAAATCCTCTGGCCCCGACCATGGGAAGGACAGCTTCGGCGCCCTTCAATGACGCTATCTACAGCCATCCATCAGAAATCGGCATCCCGGATCTGCCGGTCCTGCGAAAAGCGGTTGAGGTTCCTTTTTCAGCCGATGTGACGGTTTCCATTATTGACAGCAAATTTGATACGGCTTTTCTACAAGACCTGGGGCTGCCGGACACCATCCCGGATCGCCAGCCAGAACTCTCCAAATGCGCCAAATCAACCGCAGAGGATTTCTCCCCGGATGGCAGCCCCTTCCCTGCTTCAACAACCGCTGGGTTCTTTCCAGAGAAACCCGTCCA
>DAOTUG010000210.1:0-2742 GCA_034437335.1 Anaerolineaceae bacterium | reverse complement strand
GGTTGGGGTGGATGTGGGTAGCGCGGTTTGGGTGGGGGTGCATGTGGGCGTGTCCGAGGATTCGGGGGTGTCCGTGGCCTCCGGAACAGGGGTGGGACTGGATGAGAAGAAGCTGCAGGACAGCACGGCCAGGGACAGAACGAGGATGGCGAGGGCTGCACGTTTCATGGTCATTACCTCCGGTGCGTTGGGGTCATATCAGGTGTTGGCTTGATTTTTGCGCCGTCGGGCCAGGATCAGGATGAGGGCTCCGATGACGGCCAGGATCAGAATCCCGCCGCAGATCAATCCGCCAGTCAGCAAGAGGCCGGCCCGGGGCCGGGGAAGATTGAAGGGGTTTTCGACTGTTGTGGGGCTGGGTTGGAACAGGGTGGGGGTGCCCTTCGGCTGCTCTTCCTGCGTGGGGGTGCTGGTGGGTGTGGGCTGGGCGGCAGCATCCTCTGTGGCGGTCTCCTGCGGAAAGGGGGTGGCCAGGGCCAGGGTTGGGACGGGGGTGTTCTCCAGTCTGGGGGTGGGGGTGGCATCCGGATCGTAGCCGGGCAGGGGGTCAAAGCCCATGTGGATGCGGAAGAGGCTGTCCAGGCCTTCGGTGTTGAAGCCGTAGACAGTTTCCAGGGCGGCATCAATTTTGCTGCCCGCTTTGATTTCCTGGAGCAGGCGGGAGAGGTTTTCCTGACCGTATTCTTCAATGAGGAAGCGAACGACGGCATCGCTCTGGGCATAGGACAGACGGGCGGCGTCCGGATCGGCGGCGAAGCCCTGGGCCAGGCTGCGCAGGGTGGGGAGCTCCCCCGCCTCCAGTTTGCTGATCACCAAAGCCACCTCGTGGGGTTTGGCCGGGCCTTCGGCAAAGCGGGAAATGCCCTCGTCCAACCAGGTCGGCATCCGGCCTCCCAGGCAGTTGAAGACCAGGGTGTGGGAGACGAGGTGCCCGACCTCGTGGGCGATGACGTCTTCGGCCCAGGCATAATTGTCCTCGGGGATGCCGGCCACGATCAGGTTGTAGTCGGTGAAGGCCACGCCCCCGGCCCATTCCGGCAGATGCACAGAAGCCTCCACCATGGCGTCCGAAGAGGGGTAGATGGTCATGCGGACCGGGCCGTCAGGGCCGATTCCGGCATCCTGTTCCAGGTGTTGAATGGCGTCCATCACCAGGCGGTGCATCTCCCAGGCAAAGGCAGTGCTCCCCTCGGCCCAGACAATGGTGACGGTCTCGTCCCCGATGGACTGCCAATGGTAGTTGGGGTCTTCGTAGTGGAAGCTTTGTTCGTCGGTTTCGAAGGTGCGTCCCTCGGCATCCACCAGGAGCCAACGCCAGGTGATCACAGCGCCGGGGGGCAGGTCGCCCGAATCCCCCAGATCCCATTCCCAGGCAACTTCCCCTTCGGATGCTGCATCGAAATCCACCCGCACCCGGGCTTGGCCGGTGCAGGTGCGGCGCTGGGTGCCGTAGTAGAGGTTGATCGTCTCGATGGGGGAATCGCTGGTGAAGGACAGGTGAAAGGTGACGGCGCTGGGGAAATCCAGGGTCAGATTGTCCGTCAGGATGGTGATATCCGGCTCCTGGGCCTGAACGGCCGCCAACGGCAGCAGACAGAGGAGCAACAGCGCTAGGAGAAAGGGTCTTTTTTTCATTGCACGCTCACTTTTGGTTTTCAGGTTGGCCCCCTGAAGTATGGGCGAAAGGCACTGCACGCGGGATGTTATTATCTTTCTAAATTATATCAGTTTGATGGCGCAGGACGTTAAAGAGGGGTTAGAGTTTGTGGAAAGAATCTATTTCCGGTAGGCGATGTAGAGATCCGCTTCAATCATAACCCCGTTTTCATAATAGTGGTGGACGAAAATGAGATTGCCAGCGGCATCCAGGGTGGGCTCCCCGGCGAATTGGGAGAGGACCAGCTCCGGCGGCCCCCATCCGGCGCCCTTCCACAAGCTGCGGTAGACGGCCGGGGTGCCCTGAACGGTGCGGGTGAACCAGATCTCCTGGCCGTCGGGGGTGAGGAAGGGGAAGCCCTCCATGCCGGGGGTGTTCAGGGCCCGCAGGTTGACCGCATCAGACCAGGCGCCGTCCTCCCCGGTGGTGACCCACAGATCCAGCCCCCCCAGGCCATCCGGCCGGTCTGCGTGGAAATAGAGCTGGTCGCCGTGCTGGTGCACTTCCCCGATGTGGAGCTCCTCCATCAGACGGTCCCCGGCATAGGTCCAGTTGGTCCAGGCCCCTGCGATTTGACGGGCTTGAAAGAGATTCACCCCGGTGAAACCTTCCCGCACAGAAGCGAACCAGAGGGTGTCCCCATGGACGCAGGGAGCCCCATCCAGGGCCAGTTTCCCCGGATCCTGGAGCCAGACGCGTTCGGGTTCACCCCAGGAATCCCCGGCCCGTTGGGAGACCCAGATGCCGCTGGTGGGGTCCTGCACCTGGGCTTCGGCCGGGAGGGACACATCGGGGGTGAAAAAGAAATAGAGGGTGCGGCCGTCCGGGAGGAGGAAGGGGGAATCCTCGGCACCGGCGGTGTTGACCGCACCGGGCAGGGGCACTGGGTTCGCATACCCCGAGACATGGAGTCGGGGTGGGTGTGGGTCGCTCAGGGGGGTGCGCTTTTGGGCGGTGGGGGGCAGGGCCGCCTGGCGATCGAGGGTGGGGTGGAACTGCATCCATTGGCGTTCGCGATGCGCCGGCGACAGCGCTTCGGTAATGTCCTTGATGAAGTCGTCAATGATGACCAGATGCCCGCCTTT
>DAOTUG010000209.1:0-3937 GCA_034437335.1 Anaerolineaceae bacterium | reverse complement strand
TCCCAGGCCGATGTATGGGAATGGGGATTCCGAATCCATGCGGATGGCATGGTGATAGGCATCCTGAGCGGCCTCGAATTTCCCGGCCTGGGCATAGACATTGCCCAGGTTATTGCGCAGCATGGCCGCGTTGGGAGAAAGGGCCACAGCCTTCTGGAGGAAGCCGATGGCTTCCTCAAATTGACCGAGGAAGGCATGGGCCAGACCTCCTCGCACCAACAGGCGTTCCTGTGCCATGCCGTTGGCCAGGGCTACCTCGACCAGGTCAATCACGACCTGATAGGCGTGATTTTTAAAGGCGGCTTCAATTTCATCCAGAATCGCGGTCATAGCTTTATTTTACTGCAAGGGGCAGGTACGATGAGTCATCAACCGGCTTATTTGCCCCAGATCAGACCAAAGAGGCCGATGCAAAAGACGATGATTCCGATCACGGCGGCTGTCAGCCATAACTCGTAGGACCCGAACACGAAAATGCCCTCAAAGTGCAGATAGGACATCAGGGCGCCCACCGCTGCCACACCCAGGCCGAAGAAGAGCTGCAGGATGGCGGTGGAACGGCGCGCGGCTTTCTGGATGCTTTCGGGATCTTCCAGGCGCTCCGGTTGTTGGTGAACTTCATCGTGGCTGGTTTTCATCCAGCTTCCACCCTGATTCAGCACCTGCCGGATGCGGTCCTCCAGATCGGCCCGTACCCCTCTCTGAACATAGGGCTTCAGGGAGACAGGACGGGACATGGCTGGGGTGAGGGCGGGGGTATAGATGATCTGCAAGATGGTATCGTCTCCTTCGGCAAAGCAGATGGTCTTGATATGTACCCGCACCCGACGGTAGGACTGCGCGGTGCACACCATCTCGAGGCGTTTTTCATCCGTTTCAACGATCTCATACCCTTGATCTGTCCAGGCGGTCTTCAAGCGCTGGAAAACGGTTTGAGGGGCGTCTGTGAATCTGGCCAATGTCTCAATAACAACCATCATTTTCTCCTTTTGGCATCTGAGCGAACAGATTATGTCACAACGATCTTATTTTAATCCAGGTCCTGGGGTTCGCCCCAAGAATTTCTGAGGTTCCAGGGCCAGGAAGCAGGGGAGGGACGTCATACCGCGTCCATTTTTGGCGCATCCATGGGTGGTAGAATCAGACAAATTGGATGGACCCTGAGGAGGTTCGTTATGCCTGAAGCTGTGATTGTAGATGCAATCCGCACACCAATCGGCAACCTGGGGGGCGCCCTGGCGGGGGTGCGGCCGGATGATCTGGCCGCCCTGGTGATCCGTGCCCTGGTGGCGCGCAATGATCTGGACCCGGAGACGATTGAGGAAGTGTATCTGGGCTGCGCCAATCAGGCCGGGGAAGACAATCGCAATATCGCCCGCATGGCGACGTTGCTGGCGGATTTACCGGTTTCTGTCCCGGGGGTCACGATCAACCGCCTGTGCGCATCCGGCCTGACGGCTGTGAATCTGGCGGCGCGCGCAATCCGGGCCGGGGATGGAGCGGTCTTCATCGCGGGCGGGGTAGAAAGCATGAGCCGCGCCCCCTACGCCCTGCCCAAGCCCACCCGGACGGTGGGTGACCTGAAGGCCCATGACACGACCCTGGGCTGGCGGTTTGTCAACCCCCGTCTGGACGCGCGCCATGGAACGGAGCCTTTGGGTATCACCGCTGAAAACATCGCCGAACTGATCGGGATTGATCGGGAAGCCCAGGACCGTTTTGCCCTGGCCAGTCACCGTCGGGCTGTTGCGGCGATGGATTCGGGCGCCTTTGCGGAGGAGATTTTGCCTGTACCGGTGCCGCAACGCAAGGGGGATCCCATTCAGTGGGATACTGACGAGCGCCCCCGGCGGGACACCTCCCTGGAGGCTCTGAGCCGATTGCGGCCTGTTTTTAAGGAGGATGGCACCGTGACGGCCGGGAACAGCTCAGGTCTAAATGATGGGGCGGCAGCTCTCCTGCTGATGTCCGCCAAGCGGGCCGCCGCTCTGGGTCTCAGGCCCCTGGCCCGGGTGGTCAGCATGGCCGCTGCAGGAGTTCCGCCCCGCACCATGGGGCTGGGGCCCATTCCTGCGACGGAAAAAGCTCTTCAACGGGCGGGGTTGCACATCGCTGATATCCAACTGGCGGAGGTGAACGAAGCCTTTGCGGTGCAGGCCCTGGCGGTGATGGAGGGGTTGGGCCTTTCCCAGGCGATCACCAATGTCCATGGCGGGGCGGTCGCGCTTGGGCATCCCCTGGGCTGCTCGGGGGCGCGGATACTGACCACCCTGCTGTATGCCATGCAGCGCAGGGGCGACTCGGCGGACAGGCCCTATTATGGGCTGGCGACTCTGTGTGTGGGGGTGGGACAGGGAGAGAGCACAATTGTGGAGTGGCTGGGCTCGGATTAACTCAGATCTTTTCGGATGAGCCGGGCCATTTCTTGCCGCACGCAGACCTTCAGGGCCTGGTTGATCTCGCCTGGGTTCAGGCTGGGGGCCAATTCCCGGGCGGAGATCGGCGGAGGAAGTAAAATATGAATGCGGTTGCGCCAGACAGTGAACACCTGCTGCATGGCGGTTTGCAGGATCATGGCGATCTGGTGGCGGGTTTTGCTGCGGCTGGCCATGCGGGCGAAGGGATGTCTCCAGGCTTGGGGGGAGACGACATCCCGAATCAGGACAAGCTGGATGCGGGTCTCGGGGACCCGACTGAGGAGAAGCCCCAGGCTATCCGACCATTTCTGAATTGATTCCAGGGCTCCAGGATACAGGCCGGGGTCTGGCTCCAGGCTGCCCCTGGGAAACAGCAGCAAACTTTCCCCGCGTTGAAGTATATGGATCAATTTGCGGATCATGGTGAAGCGGGTGGGATTATCCTCTTCCAGATAGACCATATGCCGGCTGACATTGGGCATGACCGTGAGCATGGGGCGCTTGATCACCAGGAAATGCAGATCCGGCCGCTGCAGGACGGCCATGGCTGCCAGGGAGTCTGCGGCTCCTGGATGGTTGCAGATGGCCAGCAGGGGGCCTGTTTCCGGAAGGCTTGTGCTGGAAACGACCTGCCAACTCCGGGTGAAATGGGGCAGAATTTCCCGAGTGGCCTCCCAGAGGGTTTGATTGGCCACTTGCTGGTCAAATTCATGCATGATCCGCGCAAATCTCCGGGCGGGCAGCATGGCCAGTCTGTGCAGAACCCGGAACCACCAGGAATCCATCTTCATTCGAAAATGATGCCCCACCTCCCAGATGACCACCCGGGCCATATCCTCTATGGATGGGGTTTCATAACAAGTTTGGGACATTTTCTTGAAAGAAACGTTATTCATAGTTCACCAAGTTGTTATCCGTTCCGGGCCATTTTACCACTAGAATGATAGTATTCACTATTAAATGCCGGTATCATGACAGCAAGCAGGGAAGCTGAGCAGACAGGCCCCATCGCATATCCGCGGCAGGTGCTGTGTCCGTGTGAGTGAATCCTCCGAAAGCCCCTGGTTCCCATCAGGGAATGCCGATCTTGAGACGTTGAATTGCCCCATTATGGACTTAATCCCATTATTTGTTGCCGTTGCTGCTTTTCTCTCCCTGGGGTTAGTTTATTTAATGATCTGGTATGAATACAGCCCCCTGCCGGTGGGTATTGATCCGAGGCTGGTGGCAGCGCTGGCCGGGTTCCTGTCCTTCATCCTGATGGTGGGTTGGTTTGTGCTGGCGCCCTCGGTCTGGGCGCCTTTGTTCGCTCTCCTGGCCCTGGGCGGGATGGCCTGGGGGGTAGTCCTGCGCTGGTTCACCTACCGGAGGATACCGATTCGTGTCCAGAATGGTGAAGCGGTCCTCTCAGGCACTCTGTACACCCCCCTTGGGGATGGGTTGTTCCCGGCGGTTGTCTTTTTGCCTGAGCCGGGCAATGCCACCCGCGTGGACTTTCAGGAGATGGCGAAATTGCTCTG
>DAOTUG010000208.1:0-37260 GCA_034437335.1 Anaerolineaceae bacterium | reverse complement strand
AGTTCCCCAGCAGCCCGTGCCCCTCAGCCCCAAGGATGAGACGGTCGCCAATCCCATCACCTTCTCCTGGCAGCAGGGCCTGGACCCCATGCCCACCGGCTTTCAGCTCTACATCGAAACCCCGGACGGGAACAACAAAACAGAAACCTTTAGCTTCGGAGAAGCCGAGTGTGCCACAACAGGCGGCCCGGCCACCTGCCAGTACGCCCTGCCCTATAAATTGATAGACGGAAACTATGTCTGGCAGATCACGGCCACCCTGGGCAACGGCTATGTCAACTGGTCCCCCCATACGGACTTCAAAGTAGGCCAGGTGCCTGGGAAGGGCGTGGGCATCAGCCCAGATGGAACAGAAGTGGTCAATCCGGTCACCTTCACCTGGCAGATGGACCCGCATGCCACAGAATACCAACTGGTTGTGGAATACTTCAGCCAAATTTATCTGGATGTGACCATCACAGCCGCAGACGCGGGATGCAGAAGTACCTCGGAAACGTGTTCCTATGTGAACAGCGCCAAGATTCCCGCCGGCGCCTTCTACATCTGGAAGGTCTGCCCAAAAAACAGCCTTGGGAAAGGGGAATGGTCGGATCCCTTAAGCTTCTCTATTCCGGCAATCAACTGAGCCCCGCTAAGACCAAGCGGCACACAAACAGGCGGTCCTGAGACCGCCTGTTGTCTTAACCCAGCGGAGGAAAGCATCATCCCAGGGAATAGGTCCTGAAATCCTCCACCGCCTGATACAGAGCCAGCAGATTCTCCCGGGGCACCCCGGCCTGCACATTGTGGATAGGATTGAAAACATACCCCCCGCCCGAACCAAAAATGCGCAGCCTTTCCCGCACCTCAGCCCGAATCTCCTCTGGCGAGCCGAAAGGAAGGGTTTGCTGTGTGTCCACGCCGCCGCCCCACAAGGTGACCCGATCCCCAAAACGGTCGGCCAGAACCTGCGGGTTCATCCCGGCCGCAGATGTCTGAACCGGATTGAGGATATCAAATCCAGCTTCCAGAAAATCTGGGATCAGGTCAGCCACCGATCCGCAGGAATGGATAAAGGTTTTCCAGTCTGTGTTGGCATGCACCCAGGCGTTGATCTCCCGATGAAAGGGCTGATACAGGTCCCGATAGACCCGGGGGGAGATGAAAGGTCCATTCTGCGCGCCGAAATCGGTACCGGTCACAAACAAGACAGCGATTTTCTCGCCGATTCGTGCATGGATCCGCTGCAAATTTTCCAGACCAATTTCACACTGCTTTTCAAACACAGCCCAGACGTAATCCCGCCGGATAATGGTGGACATATACCATTCTTCCAGATCCCGGATTCCCCTGGGATTCTTCAACTGGCAGGCGGGCACCAGGGCGATATCCCCAAAGGACGTCCCGCCGAAGTTGCCCAGAATGGCCTTATCCGTTTGGGTGAACAAGCGCTCCACTTCCCGGGAATAATATTCCAGGTCGGCTTCAGACACCGGCCCAAACTCCTCCAGATTATCCCTTGGATCCAGGCCGTCCTCATCCAGGGGAGGCTGGCGGACGATGGCGTCAAAATAAAATCCGCCGGACGGCATCCGTCCGCTGGGCGGAACGGAAGTGTCCCCTTCCGGATACATCAGGAGATCCCCGTTGGGTTCAGGCTCGGTGTTGAATCCCTCGGGGACCAGGACCGGCGTGCCGTCAAAAAAGGTCCAAGGCTTCCATCCTTCCAGAGGATAGCCAAACATCGTTCGGGGCCCCATGAGCCCGATCACGTCCACACCAAGGGCATCCATCAGGTCCGTTTTGATTTCACCCAGCATCTGATAAGGCTCAATCACCCGCACCGGGGTCCCGGGCGGATCCAGGGCCAGGGCCTGACGAAGCGTATAAACCGAACTGACATGCATACCCGTCACCGGCGACGCGCCCAGATCCAGGGGCACACGGTCGGGAGTCTCATGGGACAGGGTCAGGTTAAGGCGTTCTCTTGAATTCATCCACACACCTTTCACAATGCAATACCATGCTCAGATTAATTATAGCCAATTTTTCCCGGCTGTTCTGATTCACCCCTCAGGGCGTTTTTCATATATTTTTAAGCATATTGACATCCCCAGCCATCCTGACTATAATCTTCAGAACAGGGGAAAAGGGGCATCGCTTTACCAGCGAACAACAAAACGAATCCAAGCGAGGACCGCCATGCACGCAGAAAAGAATGGTCCGGAGAACAAACGCTACCGCGTGATTGAAAAAGCCAGCATTGGGCTATTTCTCGCCCTGGCGTTGGTCCTGGCCTTGGTCGCCAGCGGCACGAGCGGCGCCCCGGTCGCACCGACCCCGAAAGGCGGGGGGATCGCCGCCCACGCCCACGCCATGCCCAACCAGGGTTGGGCCCCCCTGACGGTATACTACTCCGCCTTTGGCTCTGCCAGCAGCGCGGGAGAAATCATCAAAATCGAATGGGACCTGGATGCCAACGGCTTTTATGATCTCGTCGCCCCCGGACCCAATGGCTATACCCAATACACCTATTCCAAACCCGGAACCTACACCATCAACCTGCGGGTCACCGATTCGGCCGGGGGCACAGCCACGGATACCGTCCAGATCGAAGTCCGTCACCCCAATGCCAGCAGCGTGGATTACTGGACCATTTTTGACGATTCCGAGGTGCGCAGGATCACCTTCGAGATCACCCAAGAAAACTGGGACATCCTCTGGGCCGATATCGAAGCCAAACAAACCGTGCCGGTGGACGCGGTCATCTTTGGAGAACGCCTTGAACAAGTCGGCCTGCGGATGCGGGGACAGTTCTCCCTGCGGGAATCCGGACTCAAAAAACCCTGGAAGATTGATACGGATTATTACATCCCCGGCCAGGAATACAAAAACCTCAAGCAGTTGCTCTTCATCAACAACGTCGGAGATCCCAGCCTGGTGCAGGAAAAACTGGCCTATGAGATGATGCAATTCGCCGGGGTGCCGGCCAGCTTCGTCACCTATGTCGAGATCTGGTTTCAAATCCAGGATAACAACAATCCGGCCCAATTCTGGGGCGTTTATACACTAATCGAGCGTGTTGATCGCAAATTCCTGGCCAACCGGTTTGGGCAGGATGCCCGGGAGGGGAATCTCTACAAAGCCAGCCACGCCCAGCGCGGCCCGATGGACCTGGCCTACTACGGAGAAAGCATTGCAGATTTCCCAACCCAGGATGGTCAGGTCGCCTACGGGAAGATGACCAATGAGGAAGATGCCGATTACAGCGACATCATTCAGCTCACCCGAGTGATTGACGGCAGAAACTACGCCACCCCCGAGGATTTCGCCGCCGCCCTCGAAGGGGTCTTCAATGTGGATGGATTCCTGCGCTATATGGCCGTGGCCGATGCCACCATGAACTGGGACATCTATCCCTACACCGGCAACAATTACTACCTGTTCAACAATCCCGCCACCGGGAAATTTGAGTGGATTCCCTGGGACCTGACTTGGGGCGAAAATCCCCAGCACCCCGTCTTTGAAACCAATGATCCCGGCATCGCCGGGCGCACGCCCCTCCACACCCGGGTGTTCCAGGTCCCGGAATACCGCCTGCGCTATGCAGCCTATCTGGACCTGCTCATGCGCCATTTCTTCAACCCCCGGATGATCGGAGAAAAAGCCAACACCTACCAAACCCTGATAGAACCCCACCTCACCCAGGGGGAAGGCGATAAGGCCTTTTTCGGGCCCGAAGCCCAATACGGGGTGGCGATGTTCCAGGGCGCCTGGCAGGCAATGACCGCCCGAACCCAGGAACGGGTAGTTTTCCTGCGCCAGGCAATCGCGCGATATCAGAACCTCCCTACCTGGGGCAGCCAGCCTCCCCGGCCTGAGGGCATTCCCGGCATAGAAGAATC
Source organism: Anaerolineaceae bacterium (assembly GCA_034437335.1). Lineage (GTDB taxonomy): Bacteria > Chloroflexota > Anaerolineae > Anaerolineales > Anaerolineaceae > Brevifilum. The sequence continues at coordinate 33,376 of DAOTUG010000208.1, read as the reverse complement.
GCCCCAAGGCCCTCCGGAAGGCGAAGAACCACCCCTGGAAGACCCGGACATCCCCTGATCCCATCATCTCAGAAAGCAACCCTGACAGCAGAAAGAGGTACGCTATGACATCCCCATCTGGAACACGCCATTCCCGCCCCATCCTTCTCATGACCCTGCTCCTGTGCGCCTTCCTCACCCTGCAGCCAGCTCTGTCGGCGAAGGCCCAACCCCCCGAAGGGCAGCCCTTCGAAACCGACTTTGAAACGGGCGCCCTGGGCCCGGGCTGGGAAGCGACCCCGGACGTGACCTTCAGCGAGGGCGCCCTGCGGCTCTACGGGGGCAATTTCGCCATGAAACTGGGGCGGTGGAGCGATCAGACCACCCACATCCGGCTGCGGTTCAACACGAGCATGGGGGAGTTCCTGATCCACTACTGTGCCAGCGAACAGGGCAGCTATAACCTCGTCTTCTTGCCGGAGGTCATCCTCCTGGAAAAAGGAGGCGGGCCGGAGGATATCACAGCTCTGGTTGAGACGGCAAACACCCTCCCCACAGACGCCTGGATCAATCTGGAGATTGCCGTGCAATCCGGGCAGCATACCATCCGCGTGGATCAGGAAATTCTCCTGACCGCCGTGGACCCGGCGCCGCTTCCCCCGGGAAACCTCGGCTTTCGGAAATTCGGCGGCGATTCTGTGGACATTGACAGCCTGAGCCTGACTCCTGCCCCCGGCAATGGGCAGCCAGCCGCCGGGGAAGCTGAAGCCCCGGTCCTTCCCCAAACAACCCCCACCCCGGCCGCCACGGAAACCACCGGCGGCAGCCTCTTTGAAACGGTCCAGAACCTCTTTGACACCCAGGGCACCCAGGTGGATCTCCTGACCTTCCTGATCAATTTGCTCCTTTCGGTGGTCCTGGCCTACATCCTCGGCCGGGTGTACATCTATTGGGGCGGTTCCCTCTCCAACCGACGCAAATTTGCGGCCAATTTTATGCTCATGACCGTCACCACCACCTTCATTATCCTGGTGGTGCGCTCCTCCGTGGCCCTGTCCCTGGGCCTCGTGGGCGCCCTGTCCATCGTGCGCTTCCGCACCGCCATCAAGGAACCCGAAGAGCTGGCCTACCTCTTCTTCGCCATCGGCATCGGCATCGGGCTGGGGGACAATCAGCGGGTGATCACCATCATCGCCTTTGCCATCGCCATCGCCATCATCGGCCTTCTGAAGCTCTTCCGCCGCAGCGGGGCCGATGTCAACCTGCATCTGACCATCACCAGCCACGCCCCGCAAAGCCTCAGCCTCGAGGACATCATGGAGGCCCTGAAACCCCACACCGCCAAATTGAAGCTCCTGCGCCTGGATGAAACCCGCGGATCCCTGGAAGCAGCCTTCCTGGTCGAATTCAAACACATCGAGAAGCTGAACCGCGCCCGGGAGGCCGTGCAAGGCCTGGCCCCGGAAGCCTCCATCACCTTCCTCGATAACAAAGGCATCTGGTAGCATGACTGCGCCCGTGCGTGACCAACCTCTGGAAACCTACCGCTACGAGCGAAAGTTTTTGGTCGAAAAGATGGACGGACACCAGATCCGCGCCCTGGTGCGCTTGCATCCGGCCCTCTTCGTCATGCCCTATCCCCCCCGGTGGGTCAATAACATCTACCTGGACACCCCCGGCCTGGATAATTATCAGGATAATGTCAACGGCGCCGTGGATCGGCGCAAGGTCCGGGTGCGCTGGTATCATCAGCTCTTCGGAGACGCACCGGAAACCACCCTCGAGTTCAAGATCAAACGGGGCCTGGTTGGCCGCAAGCTGCAATACCCCCTGGGCCGGTTCCAGTTGGACGGGGATTTCAACCGCTTCTCCATGGCAGCCCACTTCCAGCGCGCCGGGCTGCCGGAGGATGTGCAGTTCCTCCTCAAAGGGCAGGTGCCAGTTCTGGTCAACCGGTACCGGCGCTGGTACTTCGCCACCACAGACGGCCGCTTTCGCCTGACGGTGGATACGGATATGGCATTTTATCATCTGGGGCTGCTCGAAAATACCTTCCGCTTCAAACACCGGGATTTCCGCCATCGCGTAGTGGAATTGAAGTACCAAAAGACGGATGACCCTCCGGCTGGCCGAATCGCCAGCGCCCTGCCCTTCACGGTTTATAAAAATTCCAAGTATGTCCTGGGAATGGAAAGCGTCTACTGGTGAGAAAAGGGGGTGTCCTTGACAGCCGGGTGGGTTCAATATATAATATACAAGGTTATATATACAGGAGCTGCCTATGTCAACCCGACTCGTTATCCTGGGTCTCCTGCGAGATCAGGACCTGCACGGATATGAACTCAAGCAAAGAATAGAAGAGCGGATGGGGGATTGGACCGAGATTGCCTTTGGTTCCATCTACTTTGCCCTGGGAAAATTGGCAGAGGAAGGCTTTGTGGAAAAAGTCGCCACCGAGCAGCAGGGCAACCGCCCTTCCCGGGATATCTACCGAATCACCCCCGAGGGCCGGGAGGAGTTTTTACGATTGCTGCGGGAAAACTGGACGGAACGTTCTCCCCAGCGCTTTGATGTTGATATTGGCCTTTATTTTGCCCCCGCACTGGGTAAATCCGAAATCATCCACAGCCTCCAGGCACGCTTGGCCTGGTTGGAACGCATTCTGGATCACCTCCAGGCCCACCGAGCGGAAACCCTGTCCCAGCCCGAGATTCCCGCCGACCAGCAATTTTGGGTGGAGGCGATCTTTGCCCATGCCCTGAGTTTCCACCGGGCCGAACGGGATTGGGTGCGGACCCTGCTGGCGACCTATCAGGAGCGGTTTTAAAAAAGGGTTTTATACAAGATTATATATTCAATATATTACATCAACCTTCTCTGAAAAATAAACCCAAGCGCAGCCAACCCGCAGGCCCCCTCCGCCGTGACGCGTACGAGCAAAGCCCTCCAGGGAAAACCACACGGCCGGGCGACGATCAAAACCGATTACCGCCCGGCCGGCACAACCCAACTTGAAAAGGAGCCACACCATGAACCCCCTTAAATCCCTCTTTGCACTTCGCTGGCAGTCCACCCGGGATACCGGCCTGGCCTTCGCCGCGGGAACCATCGTCATCCTGCTGAGTTGCTCTCTGCGCCTTGTTGACCCCGAAACCCTGACCGGACAGATCGCCACCTTGCTGATCCTGTCCCTGGGGATCCGGGTGGGCATCGGGTATGGTCTGCCCCTCCACACCATGCTGGTGAAAAAAGGGGCGGGATGGGATTTCTTCGGGCTCCGACGCAAAAACTGGGCCATCAGCCTGGCCCTGAACCTCGTCCTGGCTGCTCTGCTGCTGGGACAATTTCTGGTCGAATCTGGCAGACAGGGCGCTCAAATTCTGCTGACAGAAGAAGCGATTCTTCCCATCTTCTACATCATCGTGGCCGGGGTCTTCGAAATGGTCTTCATCTATGGCTTTTTACGCAAGCACTTCGAGCGCGCCTTCGGCCTGCTGCCCAGCGTGATCCTGACCGCCCTGTTCTACAGCCTTTACCATGCCGGATTCCAGCCGGAGTTCATCAAACTGGTGTTTGTCGGGCTCCTCTATGCTGCCACGCTGCGAGTGACGGAAAACATTCTGATCATCTTTCCCTTTTTCTGGGGCGTGGGCGCAACCTGGGATGTACTGGTCAATTTTGGCGCCACCAGCCTTCAGAGCGGCTGGTCTCTGGCCGCAACCCTGGCTGCCCTGACCCTGATGGCGGCCATCACCCTCTGGACGCTTCCCAGGGCACGCATCCGGGCAAGGGCAGGTCAATCCCGAGCGAGCCCCTCCGGGGATAGTCCCTGATATCCAACAACCGGGCAGCGCCCGGGTTTCTACCTGGTGGCCACCAGCTCCGCGATCTTCACCAGGGTTTCCACCGCCTTCTCCATGGCAAAGGTAGGGATGAACTCATATTTTCCATGACCATAATGCCCGCCGGTGAAGAGATTCGGCGTGGGAAGGCCCATATAGGACAGGCGGCTGCCATCGGTCCCGCCCCTGACCGGGTCAATCTTCGGCGTCAGGCCCACCGACTCAATCGCCTTCGTGGCGATCTTCATAATATCCGGGTGCGTCTCAACCTTTTCCCGCATGTTGTAATACTGATCTTCCAGGGAAAGGTCAATCACCCGATCCCCATAGCGGGTGTTGATGAAATCCACTGCCGCCCTGAGCAGGGATTTCTTTTCCTCAAATTTCTCCCGGTCGTGGTCCCGGATGATATAGGTCATCGTGGCTTCTTCCACGGTGCCTTCAAACAGGAACAGATGATAAAACCCTTCATACTTCTCCGTGTGCTCCGGGCGCTCAAAGACCGGCAGGAGCGCATTCAATTCCATCCCGATCAGAAGGGCGTTGCGCATTTTCATCTTGGCCTTGCCCGGATGCACATTCCGGCCGTGGATCGTCAATTCCGCGCCGGCGGCGTTGAAATTCTCAAACTGCAGTTCCCCAACCTGCCCGCCATCCACGGTGTAAGCAAAGTCGGCCCCAAATTTCTCCACATCGAAATAATCCACCCCGCTGCCAACCTCTTCATCCGGGGTAAATCCAACCTTGATGGTGCCGTGTTGAATATCCGGGTTTTCCTGAAGGGTCTCCAGGGCGGCCATGATCTCCGCAATCCCCGCCTTGTCATCCGCACCCAGGAGAGTCGTGCCGTCGGTGGTGATCAGGGTCTTCCCCACATAGTGCATCAAATCCGGAAAGTCCTCCGGCGTCATGTGGATGCCCTTTTCCGCGTTCAGGACCACCGTGCCGCCATCATAGTTTTCGATGAACTGCGGGGACACCCCGCTGCCGGAGAAATCCGGGCTGGTGTCCATGTGCGCCAGAAAGCCGACCACCGGCAGATCATCATCCGCCGCATTGGCGGGCAGAGTGGCCGTCACATAGCCGTAGGCGTCAATCTCCGCGTCCGTCAAACCCAAACCCACAAGCTCTTCCTTCAATATCTTGGCCAGGTTGAGCTGTTTTTTCGTGCTGGGATAAGATGCCGACTTCCTGGCGGACTGGGTATCTATCCTAATATAGCGTAGAAAACGATCCACAACAGATTCCATAAAAACCTCACTCCATTTCTGCTTCCGTATTGGGTTACCTCAAACAAACACGACGGGGGTCACGCCAGCGCTCGGGCCAGTTTCTCGCCAAGCTGTTGGCAGGCCGCCAGGGCTTCCGCATCCGGCTTGCCTTGGCACACCACCGTCTCCCCAACCGGGTCGCCCAGACGGGTAAAAAGGGCTTCAAAGGGTTGACGGGCCCGTCCGCCGCCCCCATGGCTCAGGAAAAGCGCCAGGGGTTTTCCGGTCAGGCCCCGGGGGTCCTCCTTTTTAGCGAGATACCAATCATCCAGGAAGGTCTTCAACGTGCCCGCAAAATAGCTGAAATAATCCGGTGTACCAAAGGCCACCGCATCCACCTCCCGGTAATCTTCCAGGGGAAAGCGCCCTTCCTGGGTGTTAAAAAGCGCTACCGTTGCGCCCCCCGTTTCAGCGCCCCTGGCAAGGGCCCGGGCCATGGCTGCGGTGTTGCCGTATTGCTGAGAATGATAAAGCACGAGAATTGTTGACATCATTTGCTCCTCTCTGGTTGATTGTATCACCAATTGCCCCCGCAAATCCCGGGCCGAGACAAGCCTCAGGGAGCATCTTTGGACATTTGATAGGTTTTGAGAAAACAAAGCGGGTATAATGTTTCGGATTTGTGAAAAAACAAGACCACTTAAAGGTGATTTAAATGACCCAATCCATTCAATTCAGAGATGTGACATTGCGCGACGGACAGCAAAGCCTGGCCGCCACCCGCATGACAACCGAACAGGCCCTGCGGGTGCTCCGAACGATTTCAGACGCCGGGTTTCCCTTCCTGGAGCTATGGGGTGGGGCCACCCTCGACAGCGCCATCCGTTTTCTGGATGAAGATCCCTTCGAGCGCCTGGAGGCCTTCCGGGATGCCCTGGGGGCGGACGCGGTGAAAATTCAGGCCCTTCTTCGGGGCCAGAACCTGTTTGCCTACCAGCCCTATCCGGACGATCTGGTGATCGCCTTCATCCAGCAGGCCGTGAACTCCGGCGTGCGGGTCATGCGCATTTTCGATGCCCTGAACGATCCCCGCAATCTGCAAATCCCGATCCTGGCCAGCAAGGCCCATGGCGCCCTGGTGGAAGGCGCCCTGTCCTATACTGTCAGCCCCGTCCACACCGCTGCCTACTACGTCCGCTTTGCCCGGGAGCTGGAAGCCATGGGGGCCGACCGGATTGTCATCAAGGATATGGCCGGCATCCTCCAGCCCTGGGATGCGGTTGCGCTCTATCGCGGGCTGAAAGACACCCTCTCCATCCCCCTCAGCATCCACAGCCACGACACCGCCGGCGTGGGCACCTTCAACGGAGTTCTGGCCATGCTGCACGGCGTGGACACCGTGGATACCTGCATCACCCCCTTTGCCTCGGGAACATCCCATCCCCCCATCGAGTTGATGCTCGTCTTTGCCGAAACCCTGGGGTTGGATCACGGCCTGGACAAAGAACATATCCTGACTGCCCAGGCTGTGCTGTTTGACATCTTTGATGAACTCCAGGCCACCATCCCCCACCACGGCAAATACTACCGCCCCGTGTCTTATGATGACATTGACCGCCGTATCGTGGATGAAATCCTCACCCTGGCCCAGGAGGGCAGCCGGGACTCCCTCCAGCAAGGAATGCAGTTGACCCGGGACCTGCTGACGGCGAATGGCTATCCGCCCCACGATGAGCGCATCTTCGAGGCCCAGATCCCGGGCGGGATGCTCAGCAACCTTCATAACCAGCTCAAAGAGATTGGCAAGCTGGATATTCTGGATGCCGTCATGCAGGAAGTACCCCGGGTCCGGGAAAAAGTCGGATACCCGCCCCTGGTCACCCCCACCAGCCAGATCATCGGCTCCCAGGCCACTTACAATGTGATGACCGGCCAGCCCTACAGCTTCGTTTCCGAAGAATTTAAGATGCTCCTGCGGGGCGAGTTTGGCAAGACACCGGTCCCCCCGGATCCGGAACTGGTCAACCAGGTCCTGGAACCGAACAAAACGCCCCGAAAATACCGTCCCGCCGCCTACCTCCTCCCCATTCTGGAGGACGATGCGCCGCCCCCCTTCGTGCAGACTCAAAAGGAACGCCTGCTGCACCACATGCTGGGCCAGCCGGCAGACGCCTTCCTGAAACGGCGCTCTGCCCGGGTCGGCGAAAGGCTCGAAAACCTGATTGACGACGTGGTCGTGGGCATCTGACCCTGCGAGAACCCAACCCCGGGCATCCCGTACCCCGGGGTTTTTTCATTGCCTCTGACACATCTCCCAAGGCAAAGAATCCTGGTGATCCTTGATATAATGTGGTCACCATTAAAACCGCAATTGGAAAACAAGCGGATATGGGCGGTAACAGCGCGCTCCCATATAGCCAGGCGACCCGGTTTTGCGGGCGAAAACCCGGAAAGACCTTCCCGCCCCCGGACGGGCTGAACACGCGGCCAACCCGCCAAAGGAGAACCTATGCCTGATTTGTTAAGCAGTGAGGAACTGATCGGCGTACTGATCGTGATGGCCTTCACCCTGCTGGGCCGGCTGGCAAAAACGCTCATGGACCGGTCTCTGCAAAAACGCCTGGAAAAAGAACCCCCTGGAACCAGGGCCTTCCTGATCCCGCCGTTTTTCAACGGCATCCTGCTGATGGTGGTCCTGATCCTCATCCCTGTGGAAATCGGCCTGCCCCTGGCATGGCTGACGCAATCCCTCACCGATATCACCATGGAAATCGGGCTGTTCATCCCGGCCATCATGCTGCCCTTCCATCTCTTCGCCATCCTGATGGTCCGGCACAATTTCGGGGCCGTGACCGTCACCGACACCCGGGTGACCCGTTTCTATCTCCTGGGGAAAAAGACCATCCCCTTGGCGGATCTCCAGCGGATAAACGTCAGGGCCCTCGGGCTGCCGCCGGCCGTTGCCCTCAAGGGCGCAGGAAAAACCATCCGCTTTCCCCGGGCCGTTGACGGCTATCCGGAATTGCTGGCGCGCCTTAAAGAAGGCGCCCGGATCTCCCTGGCTGGGAAAGGTCCCGCAGGGATCCAGTTCCCCTACATTTTGGAGATCACCGACCGGCGGATGCGACTGGAAATCATCTCTGGCCTCCTGCTGATCCTGATCTGGATCGGATTAAGTTTGATTGGATTATGGATCCCCCTGATTCAGGGGGCCGTCCCTCCCTTCTCCCCAGACAACCTGCTGCGGATCCTGCCGGGGATCCTGATCATCTTCGGATTGATGATGCTCTTTCTGATCCCCATTGTGATCATCCTTTACCGCAATACCCTCGCCCCAGCCCTGATCCGCCGGATCATCCTGACCGAAACGGACATCTGTGTCCAGACCATCCGTGGCGAACAGGATTGTTACGCCGTGGAAGACCTGCGCAGGGTTGTCCTGGGCCCCGTTGTCGTCCATGCTGAGGCCTCCTTTGACGATGAGGAGGTCAGCGCACAGACCACCGATTATGACCTGCACATCCAGTTTAAAGGCGGAATGGATATTCACCTGAAGGCCAACCGACTGAAGGTCTTCAAACAAACACCTGAAGAAATCCTGGAGGCGTTCCAAGCCCTATACAGGAGCCATCCAGAGTCTTCCGTGGAAGAGCAACCCAACCCCGACCCCCAGGTCACGGGATGACCCGATCAGGGCAGCATTCACATCCCGCTCGCGCAAAACCCGGCTCCCCAAACCAAAGAGAATCCGCGGTCTGCCACCTGAACCTGTGAGTATAATCAAATCGAAAACACCAATTTCAGGAGATCAGACCGTGCGCTGCCCAAAATGCAAAAAAGAATTTAAACCCTATGAGAAGAATCAGGGCCAATGCCCCTGGTGCGGCCATCAGCCCACCCGCTGGCAGCGCTGGTGGCAGTCGGAGAAACGCGCCGAGAAGATCCTCTTTTTCATCTGCTGCATTTTCCTGCCGTTGGCCGGCCTGCTCTCCGGACAAATCCTCATCACAGGCACCATTCTGGCCCTGATCCTGGGGGGCTTTCTGGTCCACAGCGGCCTCACAACGGACTTCAGCAACCTGGAGAATCCCGGGATGGCCCGGGGCATCAGCATCGCCTTCGGGAGTGTGTCCCTTCTGGGTGGTATCGCCGCCCTGGTCTGGCTCTTCAGAGGCGCGCCGATACCTGGCTGGGAAGAGATGGGGCCGGTCTTCTCGGCGGAAGCCCTGATTGCCTTTGGCATTGTGATGGGTTTCAGCCTGGGGGCCGGTGCTCTGAAAACAGCCCTGGAACGCCGGCTCACCCGGCGAATCAGGAAAAACGAGACCGGTGGCCAAGCCTTTCGCATCACGTCTTTCTTCACCAGCGTCCTGCTGATGGTGATTCTGATCCTGATACCCCTTCTGATTTTCCTGCCTGTTGCCTGGCTGAACCGGGCGAACACCGCTGTGGAAGCGGGCTTGGGCCTGGGCGTGCCGGCCCTCATGTCGCCATTGCTGCTGTTTGCCGTCCTGATGGTGCGGCACAATTTCGGCGCAGTGGTCATCACCAGCCGCAAAATCACCCGCTATTACCTGTTCACAAAAAAGAGCGTCCCCCTGTCAGATATCACCCGGATCAATGTCCGGGTCTTCGGCCTGCCCCCAGCCCTGGCCGTCAGAAGCGCCGGAAAAAGGATCACCTTTCCCCGGTCCATCCAGGGCTATCCCGAACTGCTCAAGATCCTCCGGCTCTACACCGGGCTCTCCACCCGAAAACCCGCAAAAAAGAGCACCCAGGCTGGGCCGCCTCTCCGTTTTCCTTACACCCTGGGAATCGCAAAGGGAAGAATGGCCCTCGAGGTGATCGCCATGCTTCTCCTCATCATAATCTATCTGGGATTGTCCCTGATCGGCCTCTGGATCCCCCTCCTGCAGGGGACCATCCCGCCCTTCACCGGGGACGATCTGCTGGGCATCGGTGTGCTGTTTACTCTCATCAGCCTGATCTTCATCCCCACCCTCATCCTCGCCGGCAAAGAAAGCTTTGGCCGCAAAAAACCCCTGCGTTTTCTCCTGACAAAAGACCACATCCAGATCACCTATCCCCTCGATAGGAAAACGGTCTTTCCCGCCAAGTCCCTTGAAAAAGTCTGGCTGCAGCCGGTGGCCGTCTCCGTGCGCAGCAGCTATCAGGGCGCGGTGGTCCGGGGAAAAACCACCATTTACAATGTCTGCCTGCGGTTTGCGGGGGAAAAGGAGATCGTCCTGAAACCATCCCGGGTGCGCCTGTTCCAACTGTCTCCTGAAGAAACAGTCGAAATATTTGAGACCCTGTATTCCCTGGAACCCTAAGCAAACCTCATCAGATGCCCCCAGCCATTTCAGCAACCGGATGCCGCTCCCGATTGGGTTTCCACCCATTGCCGGATGGGTGATGGAATGTGGGGGATAAATCCTATATAATCTTTAACAAGTTACACCTTTTTTAGAAAAGATTATAAGGAGCATGGATGAAATCCCGCAACCTGCATGACATACTAATCACGCTGATTCTTCTGGTAAACCTGCTGTTCCTGGGCGCCTGTCAGCCCATTAGCCCCACGCCGACCGTCACAGCAACCGAGGCGGATCCGGAACCCACGGAACCCACCCTGGAAATCTCCGAAGAGCCGGCTGCCCCCACGGAAACCCCAACAGACGAGCCGGAGCCAACCCCGACCGAAACCCCTGAGGCAACGGAGGAAGTCACCGAAGCGCCCGGCCTGCCGTCCCCACCTGTCCCCCAATACATCCAGACCGCGGATGGAGAGACCCTGGAAGGCACATTTTATCCCGCGGCAGTCCCAGGCGCACCTCTGGTCATCCTGATGCATTGGGCGATGGGCGACCAGACCGACTGGCGCGCCATTGCCCCCTGGCTGCAGAACCGCGGCGAAGGTCAGGATATTTACGACGGCCCCGCCAACTGGCAGGATCCCACCTGGTTTCCAGCCATCCCCGAGGAAAACTCCTACAATGTGTTCACCTTCACCTTCCGGGGCTGTCAGGGCGGCTGCCAGGATTTCAACCGGGAAGGCTGGCTGCTGGATGTGGAAGCGGCCATGACCCATGCCGCCACCCTCGAAGGGGTTGATCCGGCGCGGGTCATGGCCCTTGGCGCCAGCATCGGCGCGGACGGCGCGGCCTATGGCTGCCATTATTACAACCAGGAGCAGGGGGGCGGCTGCCTCGGGGCGATGTCCCTTTCGCCCGGTGGATATCTGACCATCCCCTATCCCGAAGAAGTGAAAGCCCTGTCAGATGAGACGCCGCCCACGCCAGCCTGGTGCCTGTATGCCGATGGCGACGGGACGGCAGCCGCCGCCTGCCAGGGTGCGGAAGGCGCTCTGTATCGCGCCGTGCAATACGAGGATGCGGCCCACGGCATGGCTCTGATCACCAAAGAACGCGCTCCCAACCCCCTGGATCTGATCCTCGAATTTATTAACCAATTTCTTCAACCCGCCTCCTGAAAAACACAGACAAACGCAGGAGCTGTAAATGACCCGCCAAGCCTCCCCCCCATCCCCCTTGCGAAGAACCATTTCGGCGCTGATCGCGGCCGTCTTGGTGCTGATCGGCACGGCCCTGGCGATCTTCCTGTTCCTGCCGGACAGGCCGGTGGCCTCCATCCCCCTGGAGCTAGAAGCGCGCATGACCTACGAGATCGTCGGAAGATATCCCCACGATCCCCGGGCCTTCACCCAGGGGTTGATTTATCATGAAGGAACCCTTTACGAAAGCACCGGCCTTTATGGCGAATCGAGCCTGCGCAAGGTGGATCTCCAGACCGGCGAGGTGCTGCAGCGGCGCAGCATCCCCCAAGAATACTTCGCCGAGGGCCTGACAATCTGGCAGGATACCCTGATTCAACTCACCTGGCGAGCCCAAATCGGCTTCGTCTATTCCCTGGAGGGCTTCACCCTCCGGGAGCAATTTCACTACCCCACCGAAGGCTGGGGGCTGACGCAGGACGGCCAGTCCCTGATTATGAGCGACGGCACGGCCGCCCTCCACTTTCTTGACCCGGACACCCTTCAGAAGACCGGTCAGGTGACGGTGACCTATCAGGGGGAGGAAATCTACAACCTGAATGAACTCGAGTTTGTGCTGGGGGAAGTCTACGCCAATATCTGGCAGACAGACCTGATCGCCCGGATTGATCCCCACACCGGGGAGGTGATCGGCTGGATAGACCTGGCCGGCCTGCTCCCCCAGGCCGACCGCACACCCGAAACGGACGTCCTGAACGGGATTGCCTACGATCCCGCAGCGGATCGGCTGTTCCTGACGGGTAAGAAATGGCCCTACCTCTATGAAGTGCGTCTGGTGCCTGCGGAGGTCGGGGAGTGACCCCCCGACGCCCCGGTTAAAATCAAACGGGCCGGCGGTAATCCGTCGGCCCGTTTTGTTTGGGAAATTGACGCTCTCATTTATCCTTTGATTTGCCTTCAATCACGTTCTGTTTTTCGGTGTCAACCTGCACACTGATGCGTTTCGGTTTGACCTCGTCCTTCTTGGGCAGATGCAATTCCAGAACGCCGTTCTTGGAAACGGCTTCGATATCGTTCACAGCGACAGATCCGGGCATAGAGATTGTGCGGCAGAAAGTCCCAAAACGACGCTCTCGCAGGTGATAGCGCCCGCCTTCCTCGCCTTCATCACGCTCTTCGGAAACCTCACCCTTGATGGTCAGGTTGTTGTTGGTATAGGTGATCTCAATGTCCTCCGGATCAATGCCGGAAATGTCCGCCTTCACAATGAAGGCGTCATCCTTTTCAATGACGTCCAGGGGCATGCGGAAGTTCATGGTGTCCTCGTAGCGAAGCTCGCTATCGCCATAGAAATTTTCGAACATGCGCTCCATGGCACGGTTCCAGGAAAGCATTTCACGAAATGGGTCACGACGAATAAGATTGGCCATATTTCTTCCTCCAGAAGTTTTATTGGTGATTAACGATCATCCTTAACATAAAATACCGATATAAAAACTGCATCAAAGAAATGTTAGCAAAATATAAAAAAACCCCCGAAACCTTCGAATTTGCGCACCCCCCCCGGATGATTCCTTACACCTTTTCCACCACCCAGAAATGGGACAACCCCAGCGCCCGCAAGGGCGTGGCTTCCAGGGCGTGCAGGACCCTGCGTAAAAATTTTCCCAGCCGGGGCCAACGGGCGATGATATTGTCATACGCCCCGAAGATGATCCGACGTTCAATGAACCGCACTGGCAGCCCCTGGAACAACGTTGCCAGGTCCCGGCGGGTGTAAACTCCCACATGGGGGGCCAGTTTGTCCCGCCACCGCCGGGGCAGATAGTTGATGAGGGGGATATTGCCGAAATGATAGGCGCCGCGCCAGTAGACGCCATGGGTTTCAAAGGGATAGCCCCGGTTGGGGCAGAAAAGCACCAGCCGCCCCCCGGGGCGCAGCACGCGCACAATTTCAGCAACAGCCGCCGCATCATCCTGGACATGCTCCAAAACTTCATGGCTGAGCACCAGGTCAAAATGACCCGCGGGGAAGGGCAGCGTCTCCCCAACACCCCGGACCACCATGTCTGCCCGGTCTTTAGCCTCCCGCAAACGGTCGTGTTCAATGTCCAGACCGACCACCTCCCCCATCAGGGGGTGCAGGTGGTGCAGATACATGCCAACCCCACAGCCGTCCACCAGGCCGCGGCCGGATATCCGCTCCCCGGCAGCTTCCTGGATCATCCGCAGACGCCGCCGCTGACCATCCCGCCAGACATAGGAGGGTTCGCCCCGCAGGGCAGCCTTTTCCAGATCGTGGGGGTTGCTCATCGCCTCACTCCAGCCCTTGCAAGTCAAATTCCCGGACAAATGGCATCCAGACCAGAATGGTGGTGCCCTCTCCGGGTTCGGTGGTGATCTCCAGATCGCCCCCCACATTCCGGGCCCGGGTTTGCATATTGGAAATCCCGTGGCCCAACGTTAGCTGAATCTTCTTCGGATCAAATCCATCTCCATCATCCTGCACCTCCATCAACACCCGATCCGCCGTCGTCCAGACCGTCACAGCCACCACCTTGGCATGGGCGTGTTTGGCCACATTGGCCAGGGCTTCCTGGCAGATATGGAACAGGGCCACAGCGTGGGAATCAGGCAGATCTTCCAGACCCTCCGAAGACCCCTCCAGATTGGCTTCCACCAGAGTGTTGGCCCGGAATTCACTCACCAACCGCTTCAGTCCGTCCATTAAGTCCTCTTCGAAAAGCTGGCGCGGGCGCATATCCATAATGAAAGCCCGCAGGTCCCGGATGGTGCTGTTCAAGTCCTCAATGGATTGTTCAATCCGCTTGCGCGCCTGGGCCGGCTCCTCCCCCAGCAGGAGACGGGCGTGTTCCAGTGTCAGCCCCACGGCATAGATGGACTGAATGATGCCGTCATGCAAATCCATGCCAATCCGCTCCCGCTCTTCCAGAACGGCCAGCCGTCGCCCCTGGATATTCAACCGCACGTTTTCAATCGTTGTGCCCACCCAGGAAGCGATTGAAAACAGGAGCTGCCGATCCATCGCATCCAGCAGCCTATCCTGTCCGACGGCGATGCTCATCACACCCAGGACCTCGCTGCGGCTGGTGAGGGGGAAACAGGCAATTTGCGCGATACCCCCCGCTTCCAGGGCCTCATTCTGGAGGAACGGATCCTCCGGATAGGGCAGAGAAACCATAAAAGGCTGCCCGCTGCGCGCCGTCTGGCCGATCAACCCCTCCTCCTGGGTGAAGCGAGTCTGGGTCCACAGGGAGGGCAGAGACCCGTTCAGATGCAAAACCCGGTGCAGGGCGCGCTGGTCCTCCTCGCTCAGATAGATCTCCCCAACCTCCACGTTAAAATAATTGATCACGCGGGTCAGCGCCGTGTGGAGCAAAGCTTCCAGATCGGTGATGGAGGCCAGGGCGGATGCCAGGTTGTTCAACAGCGCCAGGTCCTGATTGCGGCGGGTCAGGGTGCGGTCCCGCTGGCGCAGTTCATTGTAGGATCGCGCATTGGAAATCGCCACGGCGGCGTAGGCCGCCAGGGTCTGGATAACTCGTTCATCATCGCCCGTGAAGTTTTCCCCATCCAGCTTGTCCGTCAGATAAATCTGTCCCAGACGACGTTGGCCGAGATGGATGGGCACCCCCAGCAGGGATGTCATCGCCGGATGCCCTTCAGGGAACCCCACGCTTCGAGGGTCCTCCTGAATATCTTCCACCCGTACAGGGCCCTCTGCCTGGGCAATCACACCGATTAACCCCAGCCCGAGGGGCGGATGGGGCATCTCAGCCTGTTCCGCTTCGTCCATGCCCACCGTGATAAACCGCTCCAGTTGGCCTTCCGGCCCCCGGACGCCAATAGCGGCGTAACGAGCCTGGACCTGTTCCCGGGCAATCCGGGCAATGCGCTTCAGAAGAGAATCAATGGAAATATCCTGCACCAGCTCCAGGCTGGCGCGGTGCAGGGCGGCCAGACGCTCCTCAATTTGTTCGCAGGAAAGGTTGTTTTCAGGGATCATCGCCCGCTTATTTTACCCTGAAACCCAGCCCTTTGCGGGACTTGACAGGAGCTGGGGTTCCTGTATAATAATGAATGAATATTTTTTTATTCATTCATTATTCCGGAAATTCACCCCAGCGGAGGGAATATGACCCCAACATCCAGCTCAGGAGAAAAGGAACAGGCTCTCAGGGCTTCCGCCCGGGCCCTCTTCAGCCAGAAGGGCTTCAAGGACACCACCATTTCGGATATCACGGACCGGGCCGGGATGGCCGTGGGAACCTTCTATCTCTATTTCAACTCCAAGGATCAGCTTTTCATGAACATCTTCCTGGAAGAAAACACCCGGCTGAAAAAGCGCATCATGGAGTCCATCAACCCGCAGGGTCGCCCCATGCAGGTCATGCAGGAGATGATGGGTATGAATCAGCAGGGTATGCGCGACAACCCGATCCTCAGACACTGGTACGACCGAGAGCTTTTTGAAAAAATTGAGAAAAAATACCGCCAGGAGCAAGGCCTTGACCAGCTCAACTTCCTCTACAGCAATTTCACCAACCTCATCGAAGGCTGGCAGGCGGCCGGAAAAATGCGTTCCGACATGGACAGCGGGATGATCATGGCCCTTTTCACCGCCATCATCCTCCTGGACCTGCACAAGGGAGAGATCGGCCCAGAGTATTTCCCTGAAATTCAATGGCATCTGGCCACCTTCGTGATGGAAGGCCTGATGGAGGGTTGCCCATCAGACCCGGGGGCGGAGTGAGGCCGATCACGCCAGACCTCACCGCCGTTCATGACGGACTCGGCACCCGCCTGTCCCACAGCCTCTCCGGGCCGCAAGCGCAAGCCTGTCTCACCGCCATCCGGGTGGAAATTGCGCACCTGGAAGCCCGTCTCAGCCGCTTCCGCCGGCAGAGCGACATCAGCCGGGTCAACCGGGCAGCCGGAAAGGACTGGACAACCGTCCACCCGGAGACCTTTGCCCTCCTGTCCGCAGCCCGGGGAATCTTCCGGACCACCGGGGGACGGTATGACCCCACCATCGGGCCGCTGGTGCAGGCCTGGCAAACCCTCCGGGACGCCCACCAGGCCCCCGATGCCGCCAAGATCCGCCAAACCCTGTCCCTGGTTCAGGGCCGGGATCTGTCCCTGGACTCGGAAAACTGCCGTGTCCGGCTGGAGCGGAGCGGGCAATCTCTTGATCTCGGGGGGATCGGAAAAGGTTTTGTGGGGGACCGCCTGACGGCCCAATATGCCCGCTTTGGAATCCGATCCGCCTATGCCAACCTCGGGGGCAATGTCATCACCCGGGGCACACGCCCTGACGACGCCCCCTGGCAGATCGGCATCCAACACCCCCGCCAGCCCGCAGCCATCCTGGGGGTGGTCCCCATCGCCGGAGAATCCGTGGTCACCTCCGGGGACTACCAGCGGGTCTTCACCGGCCACGGAGGGCAACGCTATCACCATATCCTTGACCCAAGAACGGGCTATCCGGCCAAATCGGGGCTAGTCTGCGTCACCATCATCTCCCGAAACGCCCTCCTGGCGGATGCCCTTGCCACCGCCGTCTTCATCGCAGGACGGGAAAAGGGCCTGACTCTGCTGGCAGCGCATCCGCAGTGTGAGGGCATCCTGGTCAGTTCCACCCTGCAGATCACACTCACCAGGGGCCTGGAAGGTCGCTTCCAACCCGCCCCGGAACTGGAAACACTCTGTCGCATCAATCACCAGAAGAGGAGCATAACCCAATGAACACCTTGACAATCATCATTATCAGCGCCCTGGCTATCATCGCTGCAGCCGGCGGCATCGGCTGGCATATCCTCAAAAGAGAACATACCGAGGCCCGAAGCCTGCCCCTGGACACCGTGGATTTCTCCCGGCTGCAGGACGGCACCTACCACGGCGCCTATGCCGGGGGGATGTATCAATGGCGGGCCAACGCCTGCAAAGTCACCGTGCAGGAGGGACACGTCACCGACATTCAACCCACGGAGGACAGGGAACCCGGGGAGGAAAACGCCGATGCCCGGATGCTGTATGATCGGGTGATCCAGGCCCAATCCCTGCAGGTGGACACCATCAGCGGCGCCACCCTGACCTCCAAAGCCTATCTCCAGGGGGTCGAAAATGCCCTCCGTAAAGCCCAGACCGACGCATAGAAAGGCAGTCCCACCCATGCGCCCCACTAACCGCTTCTTTGCCACCCTGCTTCCCTTCCTGATCCTCCTCGGCCTGGCGCCCATCACCCCCACACAGGCGGCCCCGGCCGCCGCAGAGCAGGACCCCTATCCGGCCGTCACCGCCGCCGTCGCCCAGCGCGTCAAGGCCCTCAACCTCCCCGGCGCGTCCCTGGTCATCGTGGAAGGAGACCAGATTGTGCACGCTCAGGGCTTCGGAAAGACCAACCCCAGCCCTCAAACCCCGTTTTTCATCGGCTCCCTGACCAAGTCCATCACGGCCCTGGCGGTGATGCAGTTTGTGGAGGCGGACAAAATCACCCTGGACACTCCCGTTCAGAACTACCTGCCCTGGTTCACCCTGGCCGATGAGAACGCGGCCGGGCAGATCACCATCCGCCATCTTCTCAACCAGACCAGCGGCATCCCCCAGATGCCCGGGATGCTGTCCCTGGCCAATTTTGACCAGGATCCCGGGGCAGTCGAGGCCCAGGCCCGCGCCCTGGCTGATCTGACCCTGACCCGCCCGGTCGGTTCGGCCTGGGAATACAGCAACGTGAATTTCAACCTGCTGGGCCTCGTCATCGAGGCGGTCAGCGGGAAGTCCTACACTGACTATGTGCAAGAAGCGATTTTCTTTCCCCTGGAGATGACCCACAGCCACGCAGCCAAATCCGCTGCCCGGCAGGACGGCCTGGCCCTGGGGCACCAACTGTGGTTCGGTTTTCCCATTCCGGTGCCGGATCTGCCGGTTCCCTTGGGGTCCCTGCCCTCGGGCCAGTTAATCGCCAGCGCAGAGGACCTGGGCAGATACCTGATCGCGCTGCTCAACGACGGCCGGTACGGGGATACGCAGATCCTCTCCCCGGAGAGCATCGCCGCCCTCCACAACCCGGGGGCGGAGGTCAACCTGATGGGCCTCGCCAAGGAGAATTATGGCATGGGATGGTTTATCAAGGAAACCCCGCAGGGGAAACTGATCTACCACTACGGGGAGGTGCCGGATTACTTCGCCTTTGCAGGGCTCCTTCCGGACCAGGCGCGGGGGTTTGTGCTTCTGGTGAACGGCAACCACCATCTCACCACCACCGCCCTCAACGCCCTGGGGGAAGACATTGCCGCGCTGCTGGGGGGCGGGGATGAAAAAGGAGAAGCCTGGGGCATCCTGCCCTGGGTCCTGCGAGCCCTGCTGTTGCTGCCAATTGGGCAGGGGGTCGCCATGGTTCTGGGCGCTCGGAGGCTGCGACGCTGGGAGCGGACGCCGGAGCGTCTTCCAAAGCCCTTCGCCTTCTGGGTCTGGGGGATCGCGGTCCCCACCGCGGTCAATCTGCTTCTCATGGCAATACCGGTTGCCCTTCTGGCCTTTGGTTTGGTGCCTTTCTCCCTGCTGTTCATGGGGGATATCACCATGGTACTCCTCCTCAGCGGCGCCCTGGCCCTGGTCTGGCTTTGCCTCCGGACTCCTCGGGCCCTGGGGGCGCACCGCCGCCGGAAAACGCCCTGAACCAGGAGCGCACCCATCCCGCCCGGGCCAGAACACCCCCTCAGGGTACAATCTGATAGCTTTTGGGAGGCGTAATCCGGTATAAAATAAGGGGTGAATTCACCAGGATACAGGACGCCCACAACCGGATCCGCCTGCAAAACAACGGGTATGATAATTAGGATCGGTCAGACGCCAACAAACCCGAGGAGCCAAGATTCGATGAATCCAGAGACCAGCCGCCCGGACCAGGGAACCGGCACAACAGAGAAAAAATTCTATCAACTCTCCCGGGAGGCGCGTCTGGCCCGCCTGGCAGCCGAGGCAGACCTGACGCAAGAAGAGCAAGCCGCCCTGAGCGGCGCGGCTGGATTGCTCCCCGAGGATGCCGATCACATGATCGAAAATGTGGTGGGTACCCACAACCTGCCCCTCGGCATCGCCCGGCATTTCCGAGTCAATGGGCGCGAGGTGCCGGTGCCCATGGCCATCGAGGAGCCATCCGTCGTGGCCGGTGCGTCCTACATGGCCAAGTTGTCCCGATCCACCGGCGGTTTCTTTGCCCACACCACCCCTCCGGAGATGATCGGCCAGATCCAGATCCTTGATCTGGCGGATCCCCCCTCAGCCCGCCTGGACCTCCTGGCGGAAAAAGAAACCCTGCTGGCGGAAGCAGCCGAGTATGATCCCATCCTCAAGAAACTGGGGGGCGGCCCCCGGGACCTGCAGGTGCGCCTGATTGCGGACAGCCCTGTGGGTCCGTTTCTGGTGGCCCATCTGATCTATGACGTCCGGGATGCCATGGGCGCCAACGCGGTCAACACAGCTTGCGAAAAACTGGCCCCCCGCATCGAAGCGATCACCGGCGGGCGGGTGCTGCTGCGCATCCTCACCAACCTGGCCGACCGGCGGCTGGCCCGCGGGCGCGTCACCATCCGCACCCAGGATCTGGGCTTTGCGGGCTACAGCGGGGAGGCCGTCCGGGATGGCATCATCCAGGCTTGGGCCTTTGCCGCCGCCGACCCCCACCGAGCAGCCACCCACAACAAGGGTATTATGAACGGTGTGGATGCGGTGGTTGTGGCCACGGGCAACGACTGGCGCGCCATTGAGGCGGGCGCCCACGCCTATGCCGCCCGCTCCGGCCGCTATACCAGCCTGTCCACCTGGGGAACCGACAGGAATGGCGATCTGGCGGGGACTCTGGAAATGCCCCTGGCCGTGGGCAGCGTGGGCGGGGCCACCCGGGTGCACCCCACCGCTCGGGCCTGCCTCAAGCTGATGGGCATCGCCAGCGCCCGGGAGCTGGCCGAGGTGATCGTTTCCGTCGGCCTGGCCCAGAACCTGGCCGCCCTGCGGGCCCTGGCCACCGAAGGAATCCAGCGCGGGCATATGAGCCTCCACGCCCGACAGGTGGCCATCGCCGCCGGAGCCAAAGGCCCCCAAGTGGAGCGGCTGGCCAACCAGCTCGTGGCCGAAAAAACCATCCGCATTGATCGCGCCCAAGAAATTTTGCAAGAATGGAGTCAATGAAAAATGTCTGAAAACACCCAGGAATCCATCCTCCTCAAACCCGCCCGCCCGGTGGGCATCGTTGGCTATGGGGCCTATGTGCCCCGCTATCGCCTGCCCTCCACCGAGATCTCCCGGATCTGGCAGGGCGAGGCCTCCCCGGGACCGGTCAGGGAGAAAGCCGTAGCCGGACTAGACGAAGATGTAATCACCATGTCCATCGAGGCCGCCCGCAACGCCCTGGCGAGAGCCGGAATCCCGGCGGAGAAGCTGCGCGCGGTCTGGGTGGGCTCGGAATCTCATCCCTATGCCGTCAAACCCAGCGGCACCATCGTGGCCGAGGCCGTCGGCGCCCCGGCGCACATTCAGGCCGGAGACTGGGAGTTCGCCTGCAAGGCCGGGACGGAAGCCATGGTCGCCGCCATCAGCCTGGTCGGCTCCCAAATGGGCGATTACGCCCTGGCGATTGGCATGGACACAGCCCAGGGCAAACCCGGCGACGCGCTGGAATACACCGCGGCCTCCGGCGGCGCGGCCTTCATCCTCGGCCCAGCCGAGGAATCCCTGGCCGTGATTGACGCCCACTATTCCTTCGTGACAGACACCCCCGATTTCTGGCGCCGCGCCCACCAAAAATATCCCGAGCACGGACAACGCTTCACCGGGGAACCAGCCTACTTCCACCATGTGGCTACCGCCTCCCGCACCCTGATGGATGCAAGCGGACTGAAACCCGCGGATTTCCGCTTTGCCGTCTTCCACCAGCCCAACGTCAAATTCCCCAGCCGGGTGGGTAAACAACTGGGATTCAAGCCGGAGCAAATCGAGGATGGTCTGCTCTCCAATGAGATCGGCAACACCTACGCCGGCGCGTCTCTGATTGGCCTGTCAGCCGTCCTGGATATTGCCGACCCCGGCGACCGCATCCTGGTGACCTCCTACGGCTCCGGTGCCGGTTCAGATGCCTTCCTCATCATCGCCCAGGAAGCACTGCCGGAGCGGCGCAAGGCTGCCCTGAGCACCCGGAACTACATCAACCGGCGCACGGAAATTGATTATGCCACCTATGCCCGGTTCCGCAACAAGATCGCCATGAAATGAGCGTGAATGCAATGGACAACAATGCTTCAGACGTGATCATCGCCGGGATCGGCCAGACGCCGGTCGGCGAACACTGGCACACCTCCCTGCGATCCCTGGCCGCCGAGGCCACCCTGGCCGCCATCCAGGATTCCGGCGGCCTGCGCCCCCAGATTGTCACCATCGCCAACGTCCTGGCCGCGCCGGCCTCCAACCAGGCCAACCTCGGCGCTCTGCTGACCGAAAACGTGGGTCTCACCGGGGTGGAAGGTCTCACGGTGGAGGCGGCCGACGCCTCCGGGGGGGCGGCCCTGCGCATGGCCTACAGCGCCGTGCGCTCCGGGGCAGTGGACATCGCCCTGGCCCTGGGGGTGGAAAAATACACCGACCTGATCGGGGCCCAGGCCGACTCCGTCCTGGCCCACATGCTGGATGCGGATTTTGAAGCCGCCCAGGGGCTGACGCCTCTCAGCCTGGCGTCCCTCCTCATGCAGCGCTACCTGCACGAATACAACCCGGAAAGGGCGGACTTCGCCGGTTTTCCGGAAACAGCCCATGCCAACGCAGCCACCAACCCCAGGGCCTATTTCCCGAGGCCGCTGCGGGCCGGCACCTACCCCAATGCCCCCGAGGTGCTCTCCGGGTTGAACCGCTATGATGTGGCCCCCTATGCCGATGGGGCTGCAGCCGTGCTCCTGGCGCGAAAAGACCGGCTGCCCGGGTCTTGGGACAAACCCCTGGTCCGCCTGATCGGATCCAGCCTGGTGGTGGATGCCCTCTCCCTCCACGACCGTCCAGCGCCCCTGGTCTGGGATGCAGCCCGGCTCTCCGTTGAGCAGGCCTGCCGCCAAGCCGGAATCATGCCCCGGGATGTAAATTTCTTCGAATACCACGATGCCACCTCCCTTCATGCCGCGCTGTCCCTGGAATCGGCTGGCTTTGCCAGCCAGGGCCAGGGCTGGCGCATGGCCAAACCCAACATCATCGGGCGCGAGGGGCAGATCCCCGTGTCCACCTTCGGCGGGCTCAAGGCCCGGGGCCATCCCCTGGGCGCCACCGGACTGTATCAGGCCGTGGAAGCAACCCTCCAACTGCGCGGCGATGCCGGAGAAAACCAGGTCCCGGATGCCCGCATCGGTTTAATCCAATGTCTGGGAGGTCCCGCCTCCACCGCTGCAGCCCACATCCTCGCCACCTGATCAAGCCTGCCTGCCCTGCAAAAAATGCCCCGTTGTGGGGCGTTCTTACTGCCGGGCAGCCCCCTGGCCGCGGTTTCACTCCGGACCAATTCAATGTTACAATTCACCAGTGAACGCACAGCAGGTTTGAAAAGGAGACACCTTCATGGAAATTTTGATCACCGGCGGCGCCGGATATATCGGCAGCACCATCTGTTCAGCCCTCAAGGACCACGGGCACACCCCCATCATCCTGGATTCCCTGGTGACGGGCCGGGAGGAGTTCACCCGGGGGCACATCTTCTACAAAGCCGATATCGCCGACAGGGATGTCGTTTCCCAGATCTTCACAGAACACCCCGGCATTGCCGCCACCATCCACTGCGCGGCCCTGATCGTCGTCCCGGAATCGGTGCAAAAACCCTATGCCTATTACCGTGAAAATGTGGTCAAATCCATGCAGTTCTTCTACCAGCTCGCCCAGTTGGGCTATCCCCGGGTTGTGTTCAGCTCCTCGGCGGCGATTTACGACGTGGTGCCCGGTTTCATGGTGACGGAAGAATCCCCTCTCAAACCGAACAGCCCCTATTCCCGCACAAAATACATGATGGAGATGGTCCTGCAGGACTTCTCCCATGCCTACGACCTCCAGGGCATTGCCCTGCGCTATTTCAATCCCATCGGCGCAGACCCCGCCATGCGCAGCGGCATGCACATCCAAAAACCCAGCCACATCCTCGGAAAGCTGGTGGAGGTGGCCCTGGGCGAATCCCCTGTCTTCAACATCACCGGCACAAACTGGTCCACCCGGGACGGCACAGGCATCCGGGATTATATCCACGTCTGGGATCTGGCCATGGCCCATGTGAAAGCGGTGGAAAAGTTTGACACCGTGATGGACGCGGCCGAGGACCCGGAAACCCCCTATATGGTCATCAATCTCGGCACAGGGAAAGGCGTGACCGTGCGGGAGATGGTCTCGGCCTTTGAAACCGTCTATGGGCAGGAAATCAACAAGGCTGAAAAACCGCCCCGGCCCGGCGATGTGGCCGGAGCCTATGCCAACGCCAACAAGGCCAAGGACCTCCTGGATTGGGAGGCTGAGCTGTCCATTGAAAAGGGCATCGCAGACGCTCTCAAATGGGGCAAGATCCGGGAGACCATCCTCGACTATGGCTCGTGAGGGACGCCCTCCCTATGCTTCTCTCTCGGTTTCCTCCAGCAGGGTTTGCAAGCGGGGATGCCCCGCATACGCCCCACGATATTCCGGGGGCAGCAAAGCGGCAATTCGGCACATGATCTCATCGGTGTAGCGCGAGAGCCAGGCCTGCCGGTCCGACATATCAATCTCGGGCAGGCGGTAGGGTTTGCCAAACCGCACGGTGACGGGCGGCCGCCGCAGCCGAAGCCAATGAGAATTGATCCCATCCGATCCCACAATGCCCACCGGAAGAATGGCCACCTTGGCCCGGGCCGCCAGCACTGCCGCACCGGGCTTCCCCTCCAGCAATCCCTCCGAGTTCCTGCTCCGGGTGCCCTCCGGGGCAATCCCCACAATATTCCCTTGGCGGAGGTAGTTCAATGCCTGCCGGATGGCCGAGAAGTCTGTCTTCTCCCGGTCCATCCAGACCATCGTGCCGATTTTCTCCAAAACCCACCTAAAAAAGGGCTTGCGCTGATATTTTTTGGCCACAATGGCCACAAGGTCATCCCGGTGGGTGGATGCGATCAATAAGGGCGTATCCAGCCGGCTGAGGTGATTGGTGGTCAGCAACAGGCCGCCCTCGCTGGGGATATGTTCGGGGTGTTCAATGGTGAAGCGCGTTAATGCACGCACCAAGAAGCGTATGGCGTACATGAGCGGTGTTTTTTTCATTGCGTGTTCGGGCCTCCTGATGGGATTAACACACTGAGGGGGGAAGGGTTTCCCGGGATCAGACCATTTGTCCGGTGTCTTCTTCCGGAAGAGCGTCCGAATCCTCAGCATCCGGGCTTTCAGATGAATTTTCCCGGGCTTGCTGGCGCTTCAGATACCGGTTGATCCCCACCATGCCGCCAATCGCGATCAGGAATAAGAGAATCAGCGGAATATAAAACAGGATGGTTTTCCAGAATCCGGGTTCAATGCCAAAGACAAACAGGGGCGCCACCCCGGCCGCCAGGGCCAGGGCGTTCCACAGGCCATGCAGAACAAAGGCGCTCAGGGTGGTCAGGGCCAGAAAAGGCCATTTTCCGTCCCGCCAGGCCCTGGCCAATCCCCAACCCACCAGGCCCGTGGCCAGCATATGAAGAACGCCGGTACTGGACCGGGAAATTGCCATAATGAGCCAATCCTCCGCCGCTATCGCGCTGGTGAAGTACAGGACGTTCTCCAGCAGGGCAAAACCCGCCCCGCACAGGAGACCTCCCACAAAGCCCTCCCGTGGACTGATGTCCCGGTCTGCCAGAGCCCACAGCGCCAGGGGTTTTATCAGCTCCTCGATGATGGGCATGATCCCGGCAAAAATGGCCAGGGACCAGTAAATCACGGCAGGCTGCAGGAGGAGGGGTTGGAGCAATTTGAGAACCATGTCCAGGTCGTCCCCGGCTATGGCAACCTGATTGACAATATGCATCAGATCCCGTTCAATGCGGGGGTTATCCGCCATGCGCAGACCGAGGACAAGCCCCCCCACCAGGGTCAGGGCAACGATGGCAATCAACTCCACCACAATAATCACAATCGGGGAAACAGCCAGACTGAAGCCAAAGAGCTCCCATTTCCGCTTTTCGGGTCCGGTTTCCAGACCCCATTGGGACACATTGACCAGCCACAGGATTGGCAGTCCAGCCGCCAGGACGCTCAGGGGCGCCAGAAGAAACGCAGCCGCTGTCGGCTGCCCGGCGGCAAGCCAGCCCAAAAGAACAATCACCGGCCAGATCAGGATGACCCCCAGCACAATCTTGCGAAATCGGGGATTCCCCGTATCCAGCCAGGAAGGCGCAGGGCGGCTCTTCAGCTTGAAGAAGTTCAACAGCGCGGCCGGCAGCAGTAGCAGTCCGGAAAGAATCGAAGACCACGCCAGCAGCCCAATGGGGATAGCCTGGGTGATATCCCTCCCCCAGGAGCTGATTAAGATGAACAGCCACAGACCCCCGGCTCCCAAAGCCTGAACGAGAAAGTAGGCCACGCCCAAAAGGCTGGCTGCCAGGGCCAGAATCGTCTTCCATTGCTTGCCTGTTGTTTTTTCACGCATGAGAAACCTCCCTGCTGAATGCCGGACTTACTCTTCAATGATGTCAATACCATTGATAATCGTTGCATCTTCAAACCCGACGGCCATCTGCGGGTCTCGCAGAGCAATCTCATCCAGGACGGACAGGCTCTCTTCCGTCACCTGGCCGAAGATGGTATAGGACCTGTCCAGATTCTGGGCCGGCCCCAGGGTGATGAAGAATTGGCTGCCGTTGGTGTCCGGGCCGGAATTGGCCATGCCCAGAATCCCCGCGCTCTCAAAGGAAAGCGCATTGGCGGTTTCGTTGGCAAAGGTATACCCTGGGCCAAGCACGCCGAGTCCGGAGGGATCGCCGGCCTGGGCCACAAAGCCCTCAATCACACGATGGAAGTATACATCTTCATACCACCCATTTTGCGCCAGAAACACAAAGGAGTTGACCGCCAAAGGCGCCACCTCCGGAAAGAGCGAAATTTCAATTTCCCCTGCGCTGGTGTCCAGAATGGCTGTATAGTCCTTGCCGGGTTCAATCACCCAATCGGGGCATTCCTCAAAACCACCATAGGCATATATCCCAATCAGGCCAAACAGATCAGGCTGGTTATTGCGAAAAACCATGTCATTAACAACCACAAAGGGGGTGTAGTGAAGGCCCAACGCCAACCGGTCCTCGGTCGTTTGCTCCAGATCAGCCCGCAAATCTGCGTCATTCAGGACCGTTTCAAAGGCCTCAAGGTCCAGTTCCAGAGTCTCCGCCTGGGTCAGAACCCAGGTCATAAACGCCTCCTCAGAGAGGCCCGACCACTCAGACTGGGTTGCATAGAGCAGATCATGCATCTCCCAAAATTTTTCCTGGGCGCCGGCCGCTTCGGCCGCCATGGAGGAGATATACGCCAGGGGGTGAATGGAGGGCAAGGGCATATGCCGGAACACAACCCGGATGGTCTCCGGAAACGCATCTAGGAGGGCAGCGACATAGAAAGAAAAATTCCCACAGGCGGGGCACTGAAAATCCGCATACTCAACAATCGTGACAGGGGCATCCGGATCGCCCTTGATCCAATCCTCCTCCGTGACAGGGGGAAGCTGGTCGGCCACAGCCTGATATTCCGCCATCTCGGGCGTCATCTCATAGTCATAGACGGTGGAACAGGGCATCTTCTCCCCGGGCACCGGTTCGATGGTTTCCGGGACAGCCGTGGGCTCCGGCAGTTCAGCCGTTTCCTCCGCAGTGGGCGCAGCCATCTCCGGGGTGGGAGTCTCGCTGGGCTGCGGCGTGGTTGTTTCGGATTGACAGGCAGTGAGAATCAATACACCGGTAAGCAAAATAAATAAAATCTTCTTAGGCATTAAACACCTTTCTGATATCAACGTTAAGCATAGTTATACCGCTTTTCCTCAAAGGATGCGGCTAGGTTCCAGCTTCGCAGCCGAAATCCGCCAGCCGGGACAGGATGGCCTCCCGCAGAGCCTGCTGAACCGCCTCCCGGGGTTGGGAAGCGTCAATGCAAACCCAGCGTTCAGGCGCCGCCGCTGCCAGGGCCCGATACCCTTTGCGGACCCGCTTGTGAAAGGCGACGGCATAGGCGTCCAGCCGGTTCCACTCCTCCTGATGGGTTTGTTTCCTCTCCAGGCCCACCTCCACCGGAATATCCAGCAGAAGGGTCAAATCCGGGGAAAGCCCATCCGTGGCAAAATCCAGCAGCATCCGCAAGGTGGGCAGATCCGTCTCATGACCATACCCTTGATAGGCCAGGGTTGAATCGCCAAAGCGGTCACACAGAACAATCTTCCCGGCAGCCAGAGCGGGGCGGATCAGGGAATCCACATGCTGAGCCCGGGCTGCCAGAAATAGCAGAATTTCCGTGCGGGGGGTGATGGTGATATTTTCCAGATTCATCAAGACATCCCGGATCTGGTCCCCCACCGGGGTCCCGCCGGGCTCCCGGGTCAGGACCACATCATAGCCTTGATGACGCAGAAACCCGGCCAGCTCCGGGAGCTGGGAGGTCTTGCCGCTGCCTTCCGGGCCTTCCAGGGTGATGAACATGGCTACTCTCTGAAAATCCGGACATGCCGGTGGGGTTCTTTTCCATAGGAATGGGAAACCAGGTCCGCCTGGCGGGCCATCTCATGCTGCAAACGGCGCACCGTGGCCGAGGCTGGCTTCAAATCCACCCAGCGCTCCCCATTCAACACCGCCTGAATAGCGGCCTGGGTCTGGTCTACCACCGCTTCCTCCTGGGTATCCTGGGTTTTGGCAGCCCGCAAATTGAACAGATCCACCAGGAACTGCTCCATTTGCTGGCTGGTGTTGGAACGCAGGACAAATATGGGCAGGCCGCGGCGCTCTGCCTCGGTGATCGGCTGCTGCCGCTCCCGATAATACCGCCGTAGGGTCAGCAATGCATCCGCATCGCTCAGGTTGCGGACAATCTTGGCAGGCACTTTCAAATCCTTGGCCGCCTGAAGCAGTCGGTTGCGGGCCACCCCATAGGGATAAATCTCCACCTGTTTGAGGGCCTGACGCTCTTCTTCAACCATCTCCAGGGATTCTTCCAGCACGCCGAGGGGTTGGCCTTGTTTCTGCTGGCGTTGGGCGGAAGCGGAGCGGCTGAAAGGGGCCGTATCCCGCTTGCGCGAAGCCTGTAAAGACTGGGCGGCAGTCCTGGGTGAGGGCGGGGCCGGTTTCTGGATGTGAATTTTGTTCTCATCATCCCGATAGCGAATCTCCGGCGGCAGAGGGTATCCTCGCAGGAGGGCATCCACTGCGGCCGACACATCACTCTGGACGGCAATGCGGTTCCGATCCTGAATTTCCACCAGGACATCGAAGGTAGGCGGCGCGCGACGTTCCAGAACGGTCTTCTGGGTGCCGCGCCGACGGGCCTCATCATCCGAGAGGGTCACCGATTCGATGCCGCCGACCAGGTCAGACAGAGTTGGGTTCAACAGCAGGTTTTCCAGGGTGTTGCCGTGGGCCGTGCCGATCAACTGGACGCCGCGTTCAGCGATGGTGCGGGCCGCCATGGCCTCCAGCTCCCGACCGATCTCATCAATCACAATCACCTCCGGATTGTGGTTCTCAACGGCCTCAATCATCACCTCATGTTGAAGAGAGGGCTGGGCCACCTGCATGCGGCGGGCTTCGCCCACAGCCGGATGCGGCACATCCCCATCCCCGCCGATCTCATTGCTCGTGTCCACAATGATCACCCGGGCAGTGTCCGCCAGAATCCTGGCCGCTTCCCGGAGAATGGTGGTTTTGCCCACACCCGGACGTCCCAAAATGAGAATACTGCTGCCCGATTCGATCAAATCCTGAATGATATCACTGGTGCCATACACTGCCCGTCCGATCCGGCAGGTCAGACCGACCACATCATTGTGCCGGTTGCGAATGGCCGAAATGCGGTGCAGAGTCCGCTCAATGCCGGCGCGATTGTCTGCATCAAACTCGCTGATCCGCGATGTCACCGCTTCGAGGTCCTCATAGGTGACCTCGCGATCATTGAGATGCACTTCGCGATCCACAAAGCGGGCCTTGGGCAGCCGCCCTACGTCCATGATAATTTCCAACAGATTGTCGCAGTCATCCAGCGCCTCCAGCCTTTCCGAGATGCGGGGCGGCAGGACATCCAGCAACAAATCCAGATCGTCGGTAATTTTTTGATGTTCTAGCATAAATTTATTCAATGGTTAAATCCTATAGCTAACTGTCGCTGTACGAAAAAGTGCACAGGCACAGATATTCATTGTAGCCGATATTTATTAACTTTCCCTATATTATCTTCCTGCTGGTCAAACGCCCCTCATCCTGATCCGCACGGAGCGGAGCAATCGGGATCGTCGGTTCCGGGGTCCCATTTTCCAACGGTTTCAACTCAAGACCAGCTATCACCCGCTGCCGGACGGCCAGGTGCCGCACCATCAAGGCCTGTTCTGGCCCCTCCTCCTCGGCCAGGGCCCGCACCGAACGCTCAATCCAGGGCTGGTAGGAGCGAAGGGCAAGGAACACCGACCTACCGGCCAGGTCGGGCAGCCGAAGCAGCATCGCCCTGAGGAGATCATCCAGAAAGTCCACCGTTCGGGGATGAATGAAGGGCAGCACCCAGATACCTGCAGGCCCATAGACCAGATCCGCATACGCCTGCACCCCTCCTGATGCATCCAGGGAGACCAACCCAAGCTTCTCCCGGCGGGTCAGGGGTTCAATCGGTTGGATCAGGGGGGGAACAAGGGTTGCGTGGAGGCCGGACATGGCCGGAATATCGCGCCCCGTCCAGAACCGCCACTGCGCCCGATCCGGGACGGAGCCATCCTGCCCCACCGGCTTCATCCGGTAAATGCGCTGTTTGGTCCAAACGGAAAAACCCGCCTCCCGCAAACGCACAAACCAATCCGTCTCCGGGGCCACCTCGCCCACAACCTGCTTGGCGCCCCACAGACCGGCCTTGATGATCAACGCTTCCATCAACCGCATGAAATCGGCCGAACCGGTCCCGTCCGGCACGAGGAGATAATGCAGTTTGGCAGTGCTCAACTTGGGGGATTGGTGGATCTGTCCGACCAATGTCCCGGTTTCCCCGACGGGTTTGAGGACCCCCGTGAAGACATTATCCGCCGGGCGGATGGAGGCCAGGATATCGGTCCAGGAAAGAGGAGCGCCCCTTGTCAGGGCGGCTGTGGTATCCAGGCTTTGAAGCTGGCTGCGGTGTTTGAAGATATGGGGCCAATCGTGCCAATGGATCGGACGGACGTCTATTGTGCCATCTCCATAAAATATTGGTGAAAGCGTGTGTCACGGGTCAGTTCGGGATGAAAGGACGTCGCCAACAGATGACCCTGCCGGGCCGCCACAATGCGGCCATCCGGAAGGCTGAGGAGCACCTCCGCCTCGCCGGAGACGGATTGGATAATCGGGGCCCGGATAAATATCGCATGGTAGGGACGCACCTCACCCTCCGGCAGAAAGTCCGCGCGCAGGTCTATCTCAAAACTGTCCACCTGGCGGCCAAAGGCATTGCGTTCCACCTGGATATCCATCAATCCCAGCAAGGGCTGGTCGCGCTGGGCATCCTTCGAGAGAAAAATCGCCCCCGCACAGGTGCCCCAGATGGGCCGCTGGCGGCCAAAGGCCCGCAAAGGATCCATCAGACCAAAATCCGTGGCCAGTTTCCCGATGGTGGTGGATTCACCCCCCGGAATGATCAAACCCTGCAGCCCATCCAGATGCTCCGCCAGCCGCACCAGCCGGGGAGTCGCGCCAAGGGACTCGAGCATGGTGAAATGCTCAAGGAAATCGCCCTGCAACGCGAGGATACCAATCAGCATAGCGCGGGTCATATCACCGGGAAATTACCACCCCCGGGTGGCAATCAATTCCCCTTCCGGAATATCCGAGATTTGCCGGCCGACCATCGGCTCGCCCAGATTGCGGCTCACCTCTGCCAGAATCTCCGGATCATTGTAGTGGGTGGTGGCCTTCACGATGGCATCAGCCCGTTTGGCCGGATCGCCGGATTTAAAAATGCCGGAGCCGACAAACACGCCATCCACACCCAATTGCATCATCAAAGCCGCATCTGCTGGCGTGGCGATGCCCCCGGCAGCAAAGTTGACCACGGGCATCCGGCCCAGGTCGCGGGTTTCCCTGACCAGGGAATAGGGCGCGGCGATTTCCTTGGCGTAGGACATCAATTCTTCCTCCGGCATATTTTGCAGCCGGCGAATCTCTCCCAACACGCTGCGGGCATGGCGCACCGCCTCGATCACGTCCCCAGTCCCGGCCTCGCCCTTGGTGCGGATCATGGCCGCCCCTTCGCCAATCCGGCGCAAAGCCTCCCCCAGATTGCGGCAGCCGCAAACAAAGGGGACTTTGAAATCATGTTTGTTGATGTGATGGGCCTCATCGGCCGGGGTCAGGACCTCGGATTCATCAATATAATCCACACCAATGGATTCCAGAATTTGCGCTTCCACAAAATGCCCGATCCGGCACTTGGCCATCACAGGGATAGAGACTGCTTCCATGATCTGTAAAATCAGTTCAGGATCGCTCATCCGGGCCACGCCCCCATGCGCCCGAATATCCGCCGGGACGCGTTCCAAAGCCATCACGGCCACCGCGCCGGCTTCTTCGGCAATCTTGGCATGGTCAGCGGTGACCACATCCATGATGACGCCCCCCTTCAGCATCTGAGCCAGCCCCTTTTTAACTGAGAATGTTGCGACCTGCTGTTCCATAGAACCTCCAGAGTAAATATTTCACAGGGATTCTACCACGCAGACCCGGAAGGGACAATAAAGGAAAACCAGGGGCGAAATACAATCGCACACCGGCTTTTTCCGCCATGCCCGCAAGCCAACCCTGGGATTGTCCTCCCTCCTTTTCTGCTGGGATCAAGCCCCCGGGGGATGGCTCGAAGAGCCAAATGAAAGCCAATAGGCGGCAATCCCAAAGGCCACGGCCACATTTAAAGAGCCCTTCCGCCCCTGCATCGGCAGACTCAAGACCGCGTCGCACAGTTCCAAAAGCCCCGGATCAATCCCCGTCCGTTCCCCACCCACCACCAGCACATCGCGGCGGTTTTCGGTTATGCTCCAACGAAAACCCAACAGCGACTGCGCCCCCGGCACACATTCAAGAGCCAACAGCCGACAGCCCTCCCGGCGCAGATCCGCCGCCAGAGAGAGGCTGTTGGCATGCCAGCTCCAGGAAAGTGAATCCTCCGCGCCCAGGGCCGTCTTTCGAACCGGGCTATTTGCATCCGGGGTGGGGGTGATGCCGCAGAGATACAGATGGGACAAACCGGCCCCGTCAGCCGTCCGAAAGATAGCTCCCACATTGTAAGCGCTGCGGATATTATCCAGAATCACAGAAAAGGAATGAGAAGCCGCCATATGATGACATTCATCATTGGATGTCGGCTGGGCATAGGGTTCGCCCAATCCGGTCATGGGCGCGCCACAGCGCGGACAATAGGTCCCCCGGTGTTTTTCCGGATTGATGGGAATGCGTAAACCGCAATCCTTCCGGGTGCACCGATGCACTTGGAAAAGAGTCACAGACGGTCTCCTGGTCTGAGGTGTGTCAGTAGTTTTATCATATTTCAGACAGAACGCGGACCAAATTCCTCAAAAAGACCCCCAAATTCCAAACAATACC
>DAOTUG010000207.1:0-31615 GCA_034437335.1 Anaerolineaceae bacterium | reverse complement strand
GGGGTGGGTCATCTGGGGACTGTCCTGGCCAAAAACGCCCATGTCGGGTTAGGAAATAGGGAAGAAATTGATCAAAATCCCAATTCACCCAGATAAATGGTTGATATTTTGACAAAAAAATAATATCCTTATGTCACCAATTGCCGGAAAATGTTGGAGCCGTTGCATTTGGGTTTGTGGATGGTCAGCGGAGGGTGTGTGCGCCGCCGCTTTGATATTGAGAGGTTCCAAGTCATTCAGAAGGGATCTAGAGGTATTATTATGATGACGCGTGCAAAATCACAGGGGGGGAATGAGATTTCACCAATTGCTCGTTTGATCCAAATTGGCAGGAAGAAATCCTATGTGACCATTGATGATATCCTGCTTTTTTTTCCTGAAGCCGAAGATGACGTTGAACAGTTGGAGAAGACCTTTGCCGCGCTGATCAGCGCAGGCATTCCCTATGTGGAGGATGCGGATATTCTTCCCACCCCCTCCGATAAGGCCCTGAAGACGGTCGCCAAGGAGCAAGCCGAGGAGGCCAGGGAAACGGAGGAAGGCCCCGAGGATGACCTGGCCAATATTGACACCAATGATACCATTGGTCTGTATTTTAAGGAGATCTCCCGGGTGCCCTTGCTGACGGCTGAGGAGGAAATCTCCCTGGCCCAGCGCATTGAAAGCGGGCGGATGGCTCGGAAAGAGCTGGCCCGGGGGAATGTGACCCCCCGCCGGCGCGCTAAGCTGCGCCAATTGATCCGGGATGGCTGGCAGGCCCGGGACCATCTCATCACGGCCAATTCCCGCCTGGTGATCAGCGTGGCCAAGAAGTACATGAAGCGCGGGGTGCCATTCCTCGATCTGATCCAGGAGGGGAATGTGGGACTGATCCGGGCCACCAAGAAGTTTGAATATCGCCGGGGATACAAGTTCAGCACCTATGCCACCTGGTGGATCCGTCAGGCCATCACCCGGGCCATCGCTGACCAGGGCCGGACGATCCGTGTACCGGTGCATATGGGTGATCAGATCAACAAACTGCTGCGGATTCAGCATGAGCTGATTCAACAGTTGGACCGCAAGCCCACGGTGGAAGAGATGGCGGAAGCCATGGAGGTGCCGCCCAAGAAGGTGGAATATATGATCCAGGTGGCCCGTCGGCCGCTGTCCCTGGAGCTGCCCACGGATGACGAGGGCGATTCCACCCTGGGAGATTTCATCGAGGATGAAGAAGTGGCTCCGCCCGATGAGACTGCCACCCTCAACCTGCTCAAGGAGCACCTGGTTGCGGTGCTGGAGTCCCTGCCGGCCCGGGAAGCCCGAATCCTGCAGCTCCGCTATGGCCTGCTGGATGGGCAGTCCTACACTTTGAAGGTGGTGGGCCAGAAAATGGGCGTGACCCGGGAGCGGGTGCGCCAGATTGAGGCCCAGGCCCTCTCCCGTCTGCGGCACCCATCCATCAAACGGCGATTGCGGGATTACCTGAGCTCCTGAGAAACCCTGGCGATGCGGGGATGGGGCCGGGAGGGGGTCCTAGCTCTTGCCGGCGGAGTCAGGCGGCCATCAATTATTACCGTGGTTTATGAAAGGCCTTTTGCAGATCTGAACGCTTTGATCCAGCGAAGGGCTTTTTTCTTGGGTGTGAACAAACGTGACCTGCAGACGCCCGGATGCGCTTTCCTTGATTAATCATCTCCCAGATAGATTAGCAGGTAGTGGGAATTTTTGTAGATGATGGGGAGGCTGGTGGGGGTGTCGCTGTACAGAACAGCATGGGTGAATCCATACGTCTTCTGCAGTGCGAGGCGTTTCTCGTCATTCATCCAGTAATAAAAATTATCCAGTTCCGGCTGCATATCAAATCCCCGCTCTTTGGGCCGGCCATAACAATCCAGTATCCGCTGGTACCAGGCCAAGATTCCTTGATCCGTGAAGGGAAAGGCTTTGAAATCCACGACGATGGCACGCCGGGCCAGGAGTCGGAATTGTCCCCAAAACGGTGGGGTGAGAAACAGACTGTTTTCGGGGGTGTTTGTCCGCGCAAACATGGCGATGTCAACAGCATCGGGATCGAGTTCGATGTCCATCTTGCCGTTGGCCGCCTTTGCAAGGGTCTGGATGGGCGTCAGTTGATTCATGTAGGGCAGATGATTGTGCAGACCGAGGGTCAGGATAGCAACTGCCATGATAGCGACGAGGGAAATCCGAAGGGCGTTAGTGGAGAAATAGCGCACGGCTTGAATGAAGAGCAGATATGCACCCAGCAGAGCAGCCGCGTTCCATGATCCCGGTTTGAGGGTGACCAGTGCCACCACAGGAATGATCAGGGTTGTGGGTGAGAGGAGTTTCTCCGCCCAGAGGTGCTTACCGGACCAGAGCCTTCGGGCATGTTGGGAGGCCAGGGCCAACCCAAATGCCAGGGGATGGAGGATCCCGGCCAAAAGCAGGTTCTTCTGGGCGGGTAGGCGGCGATGCGTCGTGACCCATCCTGCAGCCAGAACCAGGCCCAGCCATTTAAGGAAGTAGACCAGGCGGAAGACTTGCGCAGTGACCCATAACCTGTTGGGCAGTAGTTCTGTGAATAGCGTCCCCATGAGGAGAGCCAGGGCAATCAAACAGGCAAAGGCGGCTGTCAGGCCTCGTTCCCCGGAAGGCCCCTTCTTTTCCTGGTCTTGAATCAGCAGGGTTAGGCCGAGGAAGAACCCGCCGGCTTCAACAATATCGAGGGGATCGAAGTAGTTCAGGCGGTAGTGGTGGGGATGGCGAAAATACGCCATGATCTTGACAAATTCAGCGGATTCGATGCTGGATTGGGCAAGCTGGGGCAACAGGAGGAGGATGGCAACGAGGGCGATCAGAAAAGTTCCGGGCAGGATGCTCTGCCATATATCCCCGGGAACACCTCGTGTGCGCCGGCATTCCGCCAGGAAGGCGGATGTCAATATGAGAGCGCTCAATTCCAGACCAAGAACCGGGTGCAGGACGGCTGCAACCCCGCAGAACATCATGCTGAGAAATACATCCTTTTCATAGGCTGCCTGAAGGGCAGCCAGGAGCAGGGGGATGGCCAGGGTGGTGGGGATCAGGGTGGGGCGGTAGATGGTGGTGCTCCATCCCAGGTAGAAGGTTTGAACGCTCATAACAAAAGCTGCTGCCAAAATCCCAGCGGTGTCTGAACCTCTGAAGCGTTTCCGTGCAAACTGAAAGGTGATCAGGGCGATGGCACTATTGGCTGCTGCTGTCAGGAAAAGGAACAGAAGAGGCAGATTGAACGCCCCACCAGCTAGCTGTGCTATATTCTGTGTATATCCGAATCGGGCCATGGACCCCTGACTGACGTTGAGGAAAAAATCACGGGATAGGAATTGCGGGTTCATGGTCCGGAGAATCAGGGGGATCTGTTCGATGTGATCTCCCACACCAAAGCCGGTGTAATGCAAAATTGTTGTGATAATCCCCATGGCCAGGGCAATGGATGGAAACCATGCGCTGTGGGATGCTGGGTTGGTTTTCATTGGATCCTGTCCCTCCTCTTTGTCATCCGGATTTGCTTTAACCAACCCCCTATGGAATTGGTTATTTTAAGGGGTGTATGCTATTGTATCATCTTTCCATTTATCAGATTTTCAACCGCGACCTCAGGGCAATTGCATCAAAGCTGAATTACCTCAAAAAAGCGGCATTTTCAATTTCAACCGCGGACATTTTCGGACATTGTGAGTCATTGACCTGAAGGGCCATTTCAAATCACGAATTATCCTGTTTTCTGAAATAAAAAGACACTTATCTGCCTCAAGCTGAGCGCCATCACAAGCTGAGGGGGCATCACAAGCTGAGGGGCATCACAAGCTGAGGGGCATCAGGCCCCATCAGCGCAGTGCAAAGGGCCAGGAGGCCCGTACTCGCTGCGCTTGCATGCGTGCGCGCCCTGATTTCAGGGGAAGGAACGAGGAAGGGGTTATAGAAAATTATTAGATGCAATTTCCCTGACCGCGACCCGGAGAGAGTGGTAAACTCAATGCAATGTATTGAAACCCAAGAAAGGTACCCATGCAAACGAAATGGAATCTCCTGACCCAAGCCGGGATGGATCTGGAAACCTTGGCTAAATATCAGCAGAAACCGGGCCCCTTCACCCCCGGCACCCCTCTGTTTTGGGACGACCCGCATATCTCAAAAGGTATGCTGGCCGCCCATCTGAACCCAGAAATTGACCTTGCCAGCCGGAGACCGGAGACCATTGATCGTTCTGTGGCCTGGATTGCCGCTGTCCTGGACCTGAGAGCCGGGGATGCCGTGTTGGATCTGGGCTGCGGACCGGGGCTTTATGCGGCCCGCCTGGCCCAGCGTGGCCTGGTGGTCACCGGGGTGGATGCCTCCCGGCGTTCCGTTGAGTTCGCCCGTCAATACGCTGAGGACCATCATCTGGCCATTACCTATCGCTACGCGGATTATCTTTCCCTCGAGGATGTCGGAAAATACAAGGCCTCTCTGTTGATTTTTGGCGAGTTCTGCACCTTCAACCCGGAGCAGCGCCGTCAACTGCTGGATAATGTCCACCGGGCCTTGAAACCCGGGGGGTATTTTGTACTGGATGTTTCCACCCGGCCGCATCGGGAACAGGCTGGGGCGAAGAATAATTGGTTAGTCGCTGAAAGCGGTTTCTGGCGGCCGGGGCCGCATCTGGTGCTGGAAACGGGGTTTGACTATCCCGAACAAGACCTCTATCTGGACCAGATGATCGTCATTGAAGAAAATGGCGCGGTGACGGTTTACCGCAATTGGTTTCAGGATTACACAGCGGAGCGTATCACCCAGGAACTGGAGGCCGGGGGCTTTTCAGTGGAGAGCCTGTGGGGCGACCTGACCGGAACCCCCTACAGTGCGGATGCGGAATGGATTGGAGTGGTGGCCCGGCGGGAGGATGATAGGGTTTGAGCGGGTGACAGACTTTGAAGGGTGAGACACTCCGAATGATCAGAGTCAATCAAACCTACCTTCCCTGGCTTGACCAAAAGGCGGCAATCGGGGAAAATTGGATAAGGCGATTAATTAATATTGGATGATAATCCGGTGCACAGTCCGACGGATTTGAGAGGAGCGCGTGGATGGCAAAACTGACGCAAGAGCAATTGGATTCTGTGAAAACCTTCGTTTACGCCCACGGTCGGCTTCTGGAACGTCAATTGTACGAATTGGCCTTTGGTAAGGGCACCCAGTTGGCCTGTGTGACCACCCTGCTGGCCTATCAAAACCCGGATGGGGGCTTTGGAAATGGGCTTGAGCCCGATTTGCGCTGCCCGGAAAGCAGCGGCATCGCCGCTGAAACCGCTCTCTTCTTGATGGATCTGGTGAATTTCCGGGACCCGTCCCTGATCCAGATGCTCTACCGCTGGATTCGCTTGCAGCAAACCGACGCCGGGGTGATACCCCACCCAAGCGGATCCATGCTGGACTATCCTCATCAGCCCTGGTGGGAAAATCCGGACGATGACCGGGTGCTTTCCCTGGCCGGGTATTTGCGGAAGTTGGGTGTGCCCCACAGCCCGTTCTTTGAGGGCGTACGGGGATATTTCGAGGACAGACCCTTGCCCTCCCCCGAAGATTACTATGGCTATCCTTATTTTATTTATCTGAAATACTGTGGAGAGACCGAGGCCGATCGGGAGAAATTGGAGACCATGGTGAGCAGGATGCCGACCCTGCTAGAAAAACACGCTGATCATTATCCGCTGTTCAGCCGGGCCTGGTACCATGCGAGGGACCTGCTGCCAGAAGCGGTCGTTGCATCCGAAGCTGACCGGTTTATAGAGGCCCTGGGAGATACCGGCGCCGTGGAAACGGCATATCCTGACCTGCCCTGGTGGGATGCCCCCTGGACTCTGGATGGGTTGATCCTGATTCAGAAGGCGGATCTGCTGGAGATCCAGTAGGCCTTGAAGGCGCGCCAATTCAGACGGATCCATTGGCTTAGGCGCTGCTGAACCAGGGAAATGTTGTTATGGGATTTACCCAACGGAAGCGCCCTGGGGGAGCGCTTCCGTTGGGTTTGGTCTGGTGTGCGGCCTGCTGATCAATAGGAGTCAATCTTGGCCCAATCCTCCTCAAAATTGGCCGCAGCTTCATCAACCAGTTCCTGGGTCAGATAAGCCTCAACGTCCTTTTCCCAGATGAATCCGGAGCGGATGCCGTGGGCTGCGTATCGGGCGATCTCGGTGGCATGGTAAATGCCGGTGCAGATGGAGACATCATATCCCTGGCGATCAATGATATCCTGCATGGCGAAGACGCCCTCCATTTTGGAAAGGATATTGCGGCGCTTGAGCATGCCGCTGTAGGGGGCGATGGCCACGGCGCCGGCTGCCACAGCAAGGACCATCCAGGCGCTGGTGGGGACGGCGGTGGCCATCACCGGCAGACCCTGATCGCTCAGTTTGCGGATAACGGCCAGGCCGTTGCGGGTGGCGGGGACTTTGATGCGCATTTTGTCCGGGTCAATCGAGAGCATCCGATCGGCTTCTTTCAGCATGTCCGATACGGCGCCGGCGTGAAGCTGATAGTAGGCCCTGGGCGCAATCCGGACCAGCTCCGCAAAGAGCTCTTCCGGTGGTGCGGCTTCCTGGGCCACAACATGGGGGTTGGTGATGATGCCTTCAAAAATGCCGTACCCGAGGCAGGTTTTGGCGCGTTCGATATTGGCGGTGGCCAGCCAGAATTTCATGGGATTCTCCTATAGCTTGGCGATTCGTTGTTTGTGGGCGGAAAACACGGCTTCTTCCTTTCCAATGACATCCTGGACATTCTCTGAGACATTATGGCTCGGATAGAGGTGGAAGGGCACCCCCCGCGCCTGGAGCAGGGAAATGGTTTCCACCACGATGGCGTTGATGATGGCCATGGCGGAGATGGTGGACCCTCCGCCGGCCCGGATGTCGTCGTCCAGGGGCACAAGGGCGTCTCCCCGGGGGGTGTGATTGTCAATGTGAATATCCGCTACCTCCAGAAGCCGTTTGCCCAGGGGATTCTTGGGGGCATTGGCCAGGGTGTGCTGTTTTGAACTGACCCCGATGGTGGTCAGGCCCTGTTCCCGAGCGAGATAGCAGATTTCCACCGGCAGTGCATTGATCCCAGAATTGGAAAAGACAATCAGAGTGTCCTGGGGAGTCAGATCGTAATTGGAGAGGATTACCTCAGCCAGGCCGGGCGTTTGTTCCAGGAAGGACATTTGGCGCTGTCCACCTTTCCCGGTCACATGGCCGTTGAAACTGAGGACGGGTTCGGTGATCTGCACGAAGCCCACGATGGACCCGATACGGGGGAAGGCCTCCTGAGCGGGAAGTGCGCTGTGCCCGGCGCCGAAGAGGAGCACGGCCCTTCCGGCTGCAATGGTGTTCGCGCAGGCCTGCGCGGCCGTCTGGATAGCATCCGCTTCGGTTTCTTGAATGGCCCTGAGGATCTGTTGTATTTTGGAAAGGAATTCCATGGATGCTCCCTGTGATTGGTCTGGTTTTCTCCAACTTCATTTTACCGCAAGTCATTTCCAAAGCGGGATGCAGCGACCTGTTTCGGACAAAGACCTCCAATTCTGGTAAAATCCTTGCATGTCATCCTTACAGGAAGATCACGATCGAGATGAAGGAGGCAGCAAAATGGGACGGAGAATTGCGTTGTTGGTTGTTTGGTTTGGCATGAGTCTGGTTTTGGCGGGGTGCACCCTCCCCTTTGGGTTTTCACTCACGGATGTGATCCCCGGCATGGGGCAGGAGGCCACTGAGACGCTGCCGCCCCCACCGACCCGCACGGCTACGGAACCTGCCGCTACCCCCTTCCAGACTCTGACATCCACCCCGGCGGATGTCATCCCGACAGTGACTGCAGAAGGGGGCAAGGAATCACCGCCGGAGGAAACCCCCACACCGGAGGATGTATCCCCTACGCCCACCGAAGAAACAGGGCTGGAGGAGGAACTGACACCCACGAGCACAGGGACGGCCGCGGACACCACGGCCACTCTGATTGGGAAAGTGCTGTTCCCCGCCTCACGACAGGAAACACCCCCCTTCCGGGTGGTCGCCTTTGATCAAGCATCGGATGAATATTATTACACCGTAACCCGCAAGGGCGGCCCCGAGTTCGAGTTGGACGGCCTGCCGCCTGGCGAGTATGTGATTGTCGCTTATATCATTCCCGCCCCCGGCAATCCGCAGCCGAATTGGTCTGCTGGTTATTCTGAAGCTGTTTTGTGCGGGCTGGGAGATGATTGCACCGATCATGACCTGCTGGTGGTCTCGCTGCAGGCGGGTGAGGTGCGAGAAGATATCAACCCCGGGGATTGGTACGCTGAACCGGGCACTTATCCGGAGGACCCGACCCGGGAAGAAGAGTAGGTCTTTATGCCATTTGATTTGCACGCCCCCTATGAGCCCACCGGTGATCAGCCAAAGGCTATCGCAGAGCTGGTGCATGGGATCAATAGTGGATACCGCCATCAGGTCCTTTTAGGCGCCACCGGAACAGGGAAAACCTTTACGATCGCCAATGTGATCCAGCAGGTGCAGCTTCCCACCTTGGTGATGGCCCATAACAAGACCCTGGCGGCCCAGCTCTATGCGGAGTTTCGGGAGTTTTTCCCGGACAATTCCGTGGAATATTTTGTATCCTATTATGATTACTATCAGCCGGAGGCTTACGTTCCGCGGCGGGATCTTTATATTGAGAAAGAAACCGATATCAATGAGGAGATTGACCGTTTGCGGCTGGCAGCCACAACGGCCCTCATGTCCCGCAAGGATGTGATCATCGTGGCCTCCGTTTCGGCCATTTATGGCCTTGGCAGCCCGGAAGCCTACCGGGATATCGTCATCCGTCTGGAGGTGGGTGAGATCTACCGCCGGAATGCCCTGCTGCGGCGTCTGGTAGAAAGCCAGTATGAGCGCAATGATTTTGAGTTGAAGCCTGGGGTTTTCCGGGTGCGAGGGGACACCCTGGAAGTTTTGCCGGCTTATGACGATAAACGCGCCTACCGGATCAGCTTCTTTGGGGATGAGGTGGAGCGCATCATCAGCGTCAACCCCCTCACCGGAGAGGTTTATGAAACCCTGGATGCTGTTGAGATTTATCCCGCCAAGCATTACATCACGGAAGACGATCGCATGGACCAGGCCATCGCCGGCATTGAGGCGGAGCTGGAGGCGCGCCTGACGGAATTGCGCGCCAAAGAACAGCTTCTGGAGGCGCAGCGGTTGGAACAACGCACACGCTATGATCTGGAAATGCTCCGGGAGGTGGGGTACTGCTCAGGGATTGAGAATTATTCCCGGCATATTGACGGCCGCCCTCCGGGTTCGCCCCCCTGGACACTGATTGACTTTCTTCCCAAGGAATACCTTCTCGTTCTGGACGAATCCCATATGATGATTCCACAACTGCGGGGAA
Organism: Anaerolineaceae bacterium; assembly: GCA_034437335.1. GTDB lineage: Bacteria > Chloroflexota > Anaerolineae > Anaerolineales > Anaerolineaceae > Brevifilum. Next base: position 22,198 of record DAOTUG010000207.1, on the reverse strand, counting down.
TGTACAACGGGGACCAGGCGCGAAAAAAGGTGCTGATTGATTATGGTTTTCGCCTGCCTTCGGCCCTGGACAACCGCCCCTTGAAATTCAGCGAGTTTGAAAAACAGATGGGGGTCACCCTGTATACTTCCGCCACTCCGGCTGATTATGAGATAGAGAAGGCAAATCAAGTGGTTGAGCAGATCATCCGCCCCACCGGCCTGGTGGACCCGGAAGTGCTGGTGCGGCCCACGGAGGGGCAGGTGGACGATCTGGTGGGGGAGATCAACCACCGTGTCGAAAAAGGTGAGCGCATCCTGGTGACCACCCTGACCAAACGCATGGCCGAAGACCTCTCAGATTATCTCCTGGAATTGGGATTGAAGGTGCACTACCTGCATTCCGAGATTGACACCCTGGAACGCATTGGGATCCTGCGGGATTTGCGATTGGGCGTTTTTGATGTGGTGGTGGGAATCAACCTCCTGCGAGAGGGGCTGGACCTGCCAGAAGTTTCTTTGGTGGCCATTCTGGACGCGGACAAACAGGGCTTCCTGCGCTCAGCCACGGCCCTGATCCAGACCATCGGCCGGGCAGCCCGGCATGTGCATGGACAGGTGATCATGTATGCCGATCGAATCACGGATGCGATGCAGCAGGCGATTGATGAGACCAACCGGCGCCGAGAGATCCAGATGGCTTATAACGAAGCGCATCACATCGTGCCGGCCAGTGTGGTCAAATCTGTGCGGGACCTGACGGATCGCTTGGCGAAGGATGCCGGTGTGGAAGAAGGGGAAGGCGTGCGGGGCAAGGCCTCAAAACTGGAGCAGAAGGAACTGCGCCGGATGATCACAGAGCTGGAAAAACAGATGAAGGCCGCAGCCAAGGAGTTGGAATTCGAACGGGCGGCCATGCTGCGGGATCAGGTCTACGAACTACGGGCCATGCTGGCGGAAGAATCCGACCTGCCGCCGTGGAAAAAGGTCCAATTGCTTTCTGGCGCGGATGCGGAGGATTGAGGGGGACTTCAGCTTCGTCCACTGAGCGAGGGATTGACTCACTCATCCTGTGTGTTGAGCCGCTGGAAACAGCGGCTTTCCGTATTTGGTTTGGTTGTAGATCAGCCTGAGTGACGCACCCTGAACTGGCTGAATTCCCCGGTTGATTTGGAGAAGTCATAGTCTATATCCTGAACCTCGGCGCTGATGGGGCCTTTGCGCAGGTCCTGCAGCAGTTTGTTGAGAGGCCCGTGTTCTCCCTCGGCGACCACCTCCACCCGGCCGTCCCGCAAATTGCGCACCCAGCCGGTCACCCCCAGGTCCTGGGCCGTTTTGAGGGTATGGTAGCGAAACCCAACCCCCTGGACGTTTCCGTTGATCAGAGCATGGAGTCGCTCTTGATTTTTGTCGGTCATGGGATGGCCTTTCTTTGCGTTCTTTTCATTTTGAACCAAATATATGAGCTGATAATGACAAGGGGAAGCAGGATGGAACCGCAGAGAAGGGCGGCAGCGCCCAGTTTTGATTCCGCTGGGGTTTCCTCACCCCCGATCTGGGGTTGGGTTGCGAGCCATTCTTCTTCCAGGTCGTCCAGGGAATGTCCGAAGGCAGCCGTCAGGGCCTGGGAGCATCCCTTTCCGTCGTGATAGTGTCCGAGCAGGGTTCTCAGACCGGAGGTGCCGTAGCGGTTGTGTAGGTATCGTACAAAGGAGGCCGATTCTGCATAAGCCAGTTCGATGTGGGCCGGGTCGCGGGGTAGGGCGGTGCACAGATTTTCAAGCGGAATGGTCTCCTTCTGAGTAAGGGCCTCCTCCAGGGCGCTGGTATAGGCGCTGTTGGGGTAAGTCTCGGCGGCAGTGGCCAGACCTTCCACCAGCCAGACCGGCAGGTGCTGATACCCGTGGGGGTTGATCTGGTAGAGCATCAGGTGGGCCAGTTCGTGGGGGATTTCCCGTTCCATCTCAAGGCGGGCGCCGGCGCCAGGGGAAACAGTCACCACGGCCAGGCCCTGTTCCGGAAGGCTGTAGGCCACGGCCCAGGTGCCCCCGGCATGGGGAAGGACCGCCTGCAGGGCCTGATCCTCGCGGTAGATATAAATTTCCAGGGGCGTTTCCAGGGGCACCAGGGGGATGAGATCCTCCAGGTCGCTGAGCCCCTGCCTGGCTACCCTCAGAGCTTCTTCTCCAAAGGCCCTTTCGGCATCGTGCCAATACACCTTCACATGCGGGCTTTCTTTGTACTCCCAATCAAAGCGATTATCCTGATAGGCAAAGGAAAAGGAGGGGCTGGTGACGCTTTGACCGTCTGCCAGGTCAAATTCAAACCAATAGTAGACGGTGGTGAAAGGCTGCAGATGTTCCCGGGGTTTTTCGAGGGCCAAGCGCGTTTCAAGGGTTTCAGGGAAGTTGAAGGGCAGATGCTGCACGGGGCGGCCCGGGGAGAGATACGCCAGGGCGGCTGATTCGATGATTGCTTCGGTTTCAAAACGGGCGGTGAAGTGGATAGTTTCACCAAATAGATAGGCTACATCGCTCCACACCACCCGGACGGGGTCTTCCACCCGCGGCGGGACGGGCAGGAGCAGGGCTGACAGCAAAACCAGGGACCAGCAGATCCGCAGGGTCAATCCGCATCATCCTCCTCAAAATCCCGGGCATCCTCATCCCCGGCATCCTCCCATTCATCGAACTCATCTGGGCCAAAGCTGTCAAAGGCCATCATATCAAAGCGATTTACTTCCTCGGTGAAATTGAGGTTGGCCAGGGCTTCTTCCAGAAATTGGATTTCCTCGATGTCATCCGCCTCTTCCAGGATGTAGGTGATCAGCCTTCGGACGCCATCGCCCCCGATTTCCGTCAGGGACCAGATCGCTGCAAAATAGAGGTCCTCATCGTTGGTGCCCTCAGCGAGAAGATCAAACAGGGGTTCCCGGGCGGCGTCAAGCCCCAGCTTGCCCGCGGCCCGCACGGCCTCGTACTGCACCAGACTGTCAGGATGGTCAATGCATTCCAAAACGGGCCGGGACCAGCGTTGGTTATCATAGGTTCGGCCCATGGCAAACAGGGCGCTTTGCAGCCATTCATCCTGGTTCATGGCATAGGCCTGCTGGATGAAGCCGGGAACGTCCGGGTGGCTGGAATAGCCGAGAGCTTCCAGCGCACGACGGCGGACAAGGGGCTCATCGGAGCTGAGGTAGACGCGATGCAGGATGGCGACAATTTCCTGGTGGGATCCTTCTGATATTTCATCACATTCGCCATAGTAGACGAAGGTTCCCAGGGCTGTGGCCGCTGCGGCGCGCACGATGGTCTCTGGATCGTCCTTGAGGCGCTTGAGGAGTTTGGGCACCAGCTTTTCATCCTGGGACTGCCAGAGAAGGCGGATGGCTGTAGCCCGGGCGACGGGGTCCTGATCTTCCAGGGCCATGACGGCCAGATCGTCAAAATAAAGCAGGGTGTCAGCCTCGGCCATACTTTCCATATCCTCCAGCAAACCGCGCCGGCGTTGGGTGGTCACTTTGGGCCAGACATTTTCCAGCCGTCGCAGGTCTTCTCTGGTGATGTCGGAGAAAAAATAGATCATGGTGGCCGGGAAGGGCGTTTTCTTATCCATCAGCGCTTCCCGGATTTCCTCAAAGGTTGGTTCTTCACGTTGGCTACTGGGTCTCATGGTCTTATTTCCTGGGATGGATTTTCTAGGGTAACACGATCGGATTGGTGAAATCCAAAACCGTGATGACGATCATCAGAAGGATCAGTAAGATGAAGCTGATGGTATTGATGGCGTTTTCCCAGCGCTGGGGAATGCGTTTCTTGAAGAGCAGTTCGGGCAGAGTGAAGAGGATCCGCCCGCCATCCAGGGCCGGGATGGGCAGCAGATTGGTGATGCCCAGGGCCAGAGAAATATTGGCGATGATGGACAGGGTGTACACCGGCACAGGCTGGGCGGTGGGCACCTCCGTTTCCTGATCCATCTCCACCGCTTGGGTATAGATGTCGAAAATGCCTTTGTATCCAACCGGCCGGGCCAGGCTGGGATCAACGGTGCCGCGAATTAGGCGCACGGGGAGCATAAAGGTTTCCTTGATGACAAAGCCCGTGGATTGGAAGGCGTAGCCGACAGCCCGGGGCAGGGGCATGGGTTTGAGGGGGTTGCTGAGGGCCACCCCCATGGCGCCCTCGCCTTCCGGGGGGTCTTCCCGGGGGGTGATCACCACGGTTTGGCGGGTTTCCCCGCGCTCATAGGTGACCTCCATTGGCTGACCCTGGTTTTCAGCGGTGACTTCAATCAACTGTTCGACGCCCTCGATGTCCGTCTGGTTGACCCGGACGATGATGTCCCCAGGTTGGAAGCCTGCGGATTCCGCTGGAGAGTCAGGGGCCACCTGGGTGATCATGGCCTGATTGGAAGCGGGAACGCCCATGGCTGTGTAGATCACCACCAGGATCAGAATGCCGAGGAGGAAATTCATCACCGGACCGGACAGGGCGATCACCAGGCGTTTCCAGGCTGGTGCGGAGGCCATGCCACCCTCCACACTGGCGTCGGCCTCACCCTTTGGGCGGACAAACCCCCCAAAGGGAATCCAGTTAAGGCTGATTTCGGTTCCCTGCCATTCGCCAATTTTAGCAAGGCGCGGGGGATAGCCGAAGCCAAATTCCTCCACGGGGACGCCCACAGCCCGGCAAGCCAGGAAATGGCCCAACTCGTGAAAGAAGATCAGCAGGCCAATGACAAGGACGACTTGTAAAATCAATAAAACGATGCTCATGCGGATATTTGCCTCTCAAGAACTGCCGTGGCGATATCATCTCACCGCAGCAGTTGAATTTGTGGTTGCAAAAGTATTATACCCCGAGGGGTCAGGATTGTATGGGGGGCGTGATCAGTCGGGCCGGCCCTGCCGGGAGGCCCTTGAGGACGTCCAGAACGCCGGGCATTTCCCGCAGGTTTTTCAGAACCTGGGAGAGGGCTTCTTGGGTGCAGAGCACATGCACATTGGGGCCGGCGTCCAGGGTGTAGGTGACGGGCAGGCCGCGGGCTTGCCAGTCTTTGACCGCCTTCATGATGGCCAGGGACTCCGGCTGCCAGTAGAAGAGGGGCGGCTGGGAGGTCATCATGACGGCGTGCATCATGTTGCTGTCCAGCTCCACCACCCGGGCCAAAGCCTCAAAATCCCGGTTCAGGATGGCCTGACGGCAGCTCCCCAGACGCCGATGGGAATCCTGGATCCGGGGGGCCTGGAAAGGACTGGTATCCGCCAGGCGCATTCCCGCTTCCGAACCAATGGGTTTGTGCTCGGCGCTGAGGATGGCAATGCAGTCAAAGAGTTTCCAATGGTCAGGGGGTGCAATGCTTTCGGCATAGGGCTCCACGGAGTCTTCTCCCGGACGCCACTCTACAAAGCCCCCCGGCACGGAGCGGCTGGCGGATCCGGACCCGAAGCGTGCGAGCTGCGAGAGGGCCTTTTCGTCCAGTTCGAGGTCGAAGGCTGTTGTCCCTGCCAGGGCCAGGGCGGCGAAGGCGGATGCTGAGGACGCCAGGCCGGTCCCCACCGGGAAGTTGTTTTCACTGACCACCTGGACCGGAATGTTTTTCCCGGCCATGCGGCGGATATGGTCCATGAAGCGATGCACCCGCTCCCGGCCGGGGCCTGTGATCATCCGGCCGTTCAGCACCAGGGCATCCTCCGAAAGATCCGGGTCGAGGGTCACCATTGTGCGCGTGGAGAGACAACCCAGGTTCATGGAAAGGGAAGCGTTGGCCGGGATTTTCCGGCTTTCGTCTGCCATGCCCCAGTATTTAATGAAGGCGATATTGGGGTGTGCAAGGGCTGCGGCTCGTCCGGTGGCATTGTTCATCCTCAGCAGAATACCATAGCCCCACCGGCAGGTCAATTCTTTGTGCGGGGATGGGCTGAATGGAGGCCAATTTTCCCGCAATGGGGGGAGATTAATGTACAATAGACCGTGATATCCTCAAATTCTCTTCGGGAGTGTCTCCGATGCCCATTCGTACAGTTCAAAACCGCCGTGACCTGCGAGCCTTTATCAATCTGCCATACCGGCTGTATCGAGATGACCCCAACTGGATTCCGCCGCTGCGGTCTGAGCAGTGGGGGCAGTTTGACCTCCGCAAGAATCCCATGCTTGCTCACTGCGACACCAAACTGTTTCTGGTGGAGGAGGGGGGGACGGTCATCGGACGGTGTGCAGCTTTCATTGATCGTCTGGCGGTAGCTCACTGGGAGAAACCTGTTGGGCTGTTTGGTTCCTTTGAATGTGTGGACGACCAGAGGGCAGCGCATCAGCTTCTGAGGGCAGCCCGGACATGGCTGGCGGAACGCGGTATGCGGGCCATGCGCGGTCCGTGGAGCTTTGCTTCCCAGGAATGGGGTTTGGAGATAGTGGGCGGCGATCGGCCACCGGTGATCATGGCGCCCCACAACCCGCCGTATTATGCGGACTTCCTGTCCTCCTTTGGCCTCGAGAAGGCCATGGACATGGTGGCGTATCTGGCTGATATGGGCAACGGCTATCAGATTCCGGAGCGCTACCTGACCCTGACTGACCGTGTGCAGGCCCGTTATGGGGTGAGAGTCCGCCCGGTGGATATGACCAATCTGGAGGCGGATGTGATGACCATTGTGGAGCTCTCCAACCTGTCCATCTCAGACAACTGGGGCTATTACCCCGTGACAAAGGAGGAAGCTCGGGCCATGGCCCGGGATTTGAAGCAGATAGTCAACCCGGAAGCCCTCCTGATCGCAGAGGACTCCGAGTGCCAGCCGATTGGCTTCGCCCTTTCTCTGCCGGATGTCAACACCCTCCTGCAGGGAATGAAAGGCCGCCTGATGCCCTTTGGCTGGTTGAAGCTGCTGACCGGCCTCAAAAAGGTGCGGCAATATCGCATGTGGGGCCTGGGGGTGATTCCGGAATATCAGGGCAAGGCCATTGACACCCTGCTGTATAAGGCGACTTATGAGGCCCTCAAGGACCTGCCGGTCTGCATGGAGATCAATTATGTTTTGGAAAACAACCACCGCATGAACAATGCCCTCCTCAAGCTAGGGGTGACGCCCATCCGGCGTTACCGGGTCTATGAGATGCCCATCGGATGAGGGGTGCGCAAAGCCCTTCCCTGTGGGGATGGGGTGATTTTTTCTGTTAACGCAATGTAAAATCCGTCGGCCAATGGGCCCATGGGGGAATTACTTAAAGGAATGCGATTAAAATAAGCTGAATTTAATAACCTTTGAGGAGAATGAAATGGCAAAAAAAGTTGTGATCATCGGAGCGGGCCTGGGCGGGCTTTCGGCCGGCTGCTTTGCGCAGATGAACGGGTTTGACACAGAAATTTATGAAATGCACGACAAGCCCGGAGGGCTCTGCACGGCCTGGACCCGGCGGGGATACACGATTGATTATGCGATTCATGATCTGACAGGGCCCAACCCGAATTCTTCGGTGCATTTTCTCTGGGAGGAGTTGGGGGCTTTACGGGATCTGCCCATGGAGTACAATAGCGAGTTCTGGCGGGTGGAAACGCCGTCCGGCGAACAGCTCCCACTATATTGCGATCTTGAGAAGTTTGGCGCGAAATTGAAGGACATCGCGCCAGAAGATTCTGAGCTGATTGATGCCTATCTGCGGGATGCGAGAAAATTTGGCCGGATTGAATTTATGGCTGTGGTGACGGGCAAGATCCGGGATTTTCTACCAATGGTGCGGGTTCTGGGCGCCATGAAGAAATGGGGCCAGATCTCCATGGCCGAGTTCGCTGCACGGTTTGAAACCCCCGTGCTGCGGGAGGCCTTTCCCTACCTGCATTACGGCTGGCCCCATGTCCCGGTGATGATTCACATGGCCTTCCTCGGGATGTGCCACCAGAATTTGTTCGGCTATCCCCTGGGTGGATCCCTGGCCTTTTCTGAAAACATCGCCCGTCGGTTTGAATCCCTGGGGGGTACCATTCATTATAAGCAGCCTGTCGAAAAGATCCTGGTCAAAAAAGATCAGGCCGCAGGCATCCGGCTGGCGGATGGACGTGAGGTGACGGCGGATATCGTCATTTCCAATGCGGATGGGTATGCCACCATCTATGCGATGCTGGATGGCGTCTATGTCAGCGATCGGGTGACGGCCTATTATCAGGAAATCCTGGACGAACAGGAAATGAACACAACCATCAGCCTGGGGGTTGACCGGACATTCCCCGAAGGCTGGCGGGCTATCTCCTACGTTCTGGAGGAGCCCCGGATGATCGGCGGGCAACCCCGGAAGAATCTGGATGTGGAAATTCACGGGGAGGAGAGCGGTTTTGCTCCCGTCGGGAAATCTGTGCTGAAAATCTTGATGAAGTCCAGGTATTCCTATTGGACGGCTTTGCGAGAAGACCGCGAGGCCTATCTTCAGTCCAAGGAAAAGGACATTGAGACGGTGATTGATATCCTGGAAAGAAAATATCCCGGGATCCGGGATCAGGTTGAGATGCGGGACATGGCCACGCCCATCACCGTGGAACGCTATACCAATAATATCCGGGGGAACCAGGCCTGGTCTCCGCCGGATTTCAGTTTGATGAAGATGATGCAAGGGCTCAGCCGGAAACTGCCTGGTCTGGCGAATTTTTACATGACCGGGCAATGGGCTTTGGGCGGTTTGGGGATCCCCAATGTGGCCATGGATGGGCGGAACGTGATCCGGGAGATTTGCAAGGCGGAGGGACAGCGCTTCCGCACCACCAGGGCCTGATCAGAGGGACCAGGGGCGGTAGCGATTGTTTTTGATGCCGATCCGGGCCAGCATACGGCCGACGGTGGACCGCACCAGGTCTTCAATGGAATCGGGTTGGTGATAAAAGGTTGGGATGGGGGGGAAGATGATGGCGCCCGCCTCCGCTGCCAGTTGCATCAGCCGCAGGTGGCCGGAATGGAGGGGGGCTTCCCGGACGGCCAGGAGCAGGGGACGTCCCTCCTTTAATGTGACATCGGCCGCGCGCTGGATCAGGTTTTCTGCATAGCTGTTGGCAATGCCGGACAGGGTCTTGATCGAACAGGGGACCACCAGCATGGCATCCGTGTGGAAGGACCCCGATGCGATCGGCGCGTTGAGATTGCCGTGGGCATGCCGGAAGTCGGCTTGGGCCAGCTGTTTGATGGCCTCCGGACCGATTTCGGCCTGGAAGATTTTTTCCGCCATGGGGCTGCAGACCAGGTGGACTGTGTGCTCCAGGTCTTTGAGGGCCTGCAAGGCCTCCAGGCCGTAAAGGACGCCGCTGGCGCCCGTGAGGGCCAGGACGATGTGTTTTTTGTGATCCATGCTGGTATTATACTTTGGAAACTCCGGATTGACCGGGAATGGGAGCCACCGGGTGGAAAGGATTGCGATTGTGTCGGGATTTAGACGGATGTTGGGGATGTTCATTGCTGTTGGCCTGCTGGGATTGGTGGCCTGCGGCGTAGGCGCGCCGGGGCCAGCCGGACCGACGGTACCCGCCAGCCTGCCCCCCGGCGCAGATATTCAGCCAGGAATGGGGGGCAGCTTTATGGATCAGGTCTATTGCTCGGTGGATGGGGAGGAACTGGCCTTTGATCTGTCGTACCCGCTGACGGGGGAGGGGCCTTTCCCCCTGGTGGTGTATGTGCACGGCGGCGCCTGGCGGATGGGGGATAAGGGCGGCGGCGCGGGGCTGGCCTTCAAGCCGGCCCTGCTGGAGGCGGGATACGCCTTTGCCGCAATCAATTACCGTCTGGCCCCCGCCCATCCCTTCCCGGCCCAGATCCAGGATGTCCAGTGCGCCTTGCGCTTTTTTCGGGCCCATGCATCCCTTTTGGCGGTTGATCCGCAGCGGTTCGCGGCGATCGGGGGCAGCGCCGGGGGACATCTGGTTTCCCTTCTGGGCCTGACCACTGGGGAGGGCATTTGGCCCCAGGCCGGGCCGTATCAGGGCGTTTCCAGTGAGGTGCACGCTGTGGTTGACCTCTTTGGTCCGACGGACCTGCGCTTCCTGGCCGAACCGGCTTTTCAAGACGTGATGGCGGATGTGTTTGGGGAAGCGGTTGAATCGGAAGCTGCGCTGTGGGAATACAGTCCTCTGGCCCATGTGACGCCGGAAGCGCCCCCTTTCCTGATCCTTCATGGGGATGCGGATCCGGTGGTGCCCCTGGGGCAATCCCAGGCCCTGTATGAAGCTTTGCTGGCGGAGGGGGTTCCGGTGGAACTGGTGGTGGTGCAGAACGGCGGGCATTCCAACGACCTTTTCCTACCCAAAGCGCACCCCGGCCCGGGGGAACTGACCCGGATTCTGCTGGCATTTTTGGAGAACTATCTGACCGGAGATTAGTGGAGCAATGAAAAACTGAACCAAAAAAAGTCACATTTATTCATTTTCAGTTTGCTGGGTTTGACCCAAAAAGAACTTCAATGCTATAATAGGACAATATAGGTAAAATATATATATAAAGTATTGATAATGCCTTCTCTTTCCATGCAATCCTTCAGAGAGGAAGCTATGAAAAAACCCGCTTTCATTGCATTAATGATTCTGACGTTACTGTCTGTATATGTGATCCGGCCCCAGACAACTGTGTCGGCCGCGCCGGTTTCCGGCGTGGTGACCACCACCAGCGATGACGGTCCGGGCTCTTTGCGCCGGGTGATCTCGGAGGCCAGTCCGGGGGAAGTGATCACCTTTGACCTGACCCTGCCTGCGACCATCAGTCTGAGCTCCGGCCAGATTGTGCTGGATAAATCCCTGACCCTGGTCGGTCCGGGGGCCGGGGAGCTGACGGTGGATGGGGGTGGCGCTGCCCGGATCTTTCATGTTTCGAATGGAGTGAAGGCTTTTGTCTATGGCCTGACCCTCCAGAATGGTTCCAGCACGAGCGCCGGGGGATGTGTGTATGCTGGCGGAGGCCAAACGGACGTCATCCTCAGCCGGGTGCTGGTGCAGTCCTGCCAATCGGACGTGATTGGCGGCGGAATTCATGTCAGCCAAGGGCGCCTGACGCTGTTGAGCGCCACTGTGGTTGATAACAGCGCACCAGATGGCGGCGGATTGGGAGTGAGCAACCTGGGCACCATCACGGCGATCAATACCACCATCGCAAACAACGCTGCTGTTTCCTTTGGCGGGGGAATTGCGGATGGGTCCGGAAGCGGCGTGGTGGTCTTGCAACACAGCAGTGTTGTCTTCAACACCGCCGGCCGGGCGGAAGCCGCTCGCGGGGTGGATCTCATCGGCGCACAATCCTCCCTGACCATGGACAACACCATCCTTGCCAGCAATGGCGACCGCGATTGTTTGGTTGGCTCCGGCACCCTGACCTCCAATGGGTTCAACCTGGTGCAAAATCCTGACGCCTGCAGCTTTGCGGCCATGGGGGATCAGACGGGGGTGGATCCCCTGGTGGACAACACCCTCGCCTGGGGCACGGATTGGCCGGTGCCTCTCCATCCCCTGACAGCCGCGTCAACAGCCATTGATGGGGGCAGTTGCATTGGGGTGTCCCACGATGGGCGGGATTATGCCCGACCCTTTAACGATTCCGGTTCCCCTGATGTGGATGACGGCTGTGATATTGGGTCGCATGAATTTGGCGTCCCCTTTGGAGAGAGCTCTGTCGTCACGAGCACGGCGGACAGCGGCGCGGGCTCTCTGCGCCAGGTGGTCGCTGATGCCCCTCTGGGGGCGTTGGTCACCTTCATGGTGTCCACACCGGCCGCTATTTCCCTGACCGGCAGCAGCATCCCCATCGAGGAACATCTGATCATTTTGGGCCCCGGTGCGGATCAGTTGACCCTGGATGCAACCCTGAATGACCGGAATTTTGTGATCCGTGGAGGATCTTTTTTCTCCCTGTATGGGATGACCCTCACTGCCGGCCAGGTGACCGCGTCGGGCGGTTGCCTTCTGGTGGATCAGGAATCCTTCGCCAACCTGGACAGCCTGGTGATGACCGGCTGTACAGTGACGGGAACCAATCAGGTGGGCGGCGCGCTGCAAGCGCTGAATCATTCCGATGTGTCTCTGGCCTACAGCCTGATCACCAACAGCCAGGCCGATTATGGCGCTGGCGCGGCGGTGGGCGCCGGGGGGACATTGACCCTCACCAACAGTACCATTTCCGGCAACACGGCCAACAAATCCGGCGGGGCCATTGCGGATGGGAGCAATGGGGGAGAGGTCACACTCCAGCATGCCACCCTGGCCAGCAATGTTGGGGGCAGCGGGGTGGATCTGATCAGTAATACGTCCGTCCTGACAGTTTCCAATTCGATCCTGGCGGATAATGGCGTGAATGATTGTGTGGTGGGAAGCGGCGTGACCCTTACCTCCGGGGGCTATAATCTGGTTGAAAATCCCAATACCTGCACTTTCAGCGGAACCGGCGATCTGACCGGAGTGGATCCCGTCCTGGAACCCCTGGCGTTGAACGGAGGCGCCATCATGAGCCATGCCCTGGCGGGGGGGAGTCCGGCCATTGATGCCGGTTTCTGCGGCGCCCTGGGCTACGATCAGCGCGGCCAACCTCGCCCTGAGGACCACTTCGGGGTTGTCAATGCCCTGGATGCCTGCGACATCGGCGCTGTTGAGCTTACGGCGGTGGATGAACCCACAGCGGATTTCATTGTTTCCGCCACTGCCCTCACTGTGGACTTCACGGACGCGTCCACAGGCCCCATTGATTTCTGGCATTGGGACTTTGGGGACGGCAGCAGCAGCACGGCTCAGAACCCGGAACATACTTATACTTCGGATGGTGACTACACGGTCACGTTGACCGTATCCAATATCAGCGGTTCCGTCAGTCACAGTGAAACAGTTTCCGTAGCGGTGCCCCCCACAGCGGATTTCTCATTTTCTGCGGATGGGCTGACCGTGGATTTCAGCGATTCTTTCACGGGCACGGTGGATAGCTGGCAGTGGGATTTTGGCGATGGCAACACCAGCACGACCCAGAACCCTGGACATACCTATGTTGCAGGAGGGGCCTATACGGTGACCCTGACAGTTGAAAACGCCGGTGGAACGGACTCCACCACCGCAATAGTGGAAGTGGCTCCGGTTCCAACGGCCGATTTTTCTTTTTCGGCCAATGCCCTTGCGGTGGATTTCACAGATACATCAACAGGCGCGATTGATTCCTGGTTGTGGGATTTTGGGGATGGCAACACAAGCACGGCCCAGAACCCCAGCCATATCTATGCGGCTGAGGGAGATTATACGGTGAGTCTGACTGTGTCCAATGTCAGCAGTTCAGCCGCCCACAGCGAAACGGTTGCCGTGGCGGCTGCGCCTGTGGCGGCTTTTACGGCCTCAGCCAATGCTCTGACGGTGGATTTCACGGACGTTTCGACGGGCACGGTGGATAGCTGGCTGTGGGATTTTGGGGATGGCAACACAAGCACGGCCCAGAACCCCAGCCATACCTACATTGCCGCCGGAACTTATACGATCACATTGACGGTCAGCAATGTCAGCAGTTCGGATATCACCAGCGATACCGTGCAGGTGGACATCCGTCCCACTGCAGCTTTCACTTTTGATGCGGGGGGATTGGCGGTGGATTTCATGGACACCTCCACAGGCTCTGTCACGGACTGGCTGTGGGACTTTGGGGATGGCAACACCAGCGCAGAGCGCAATCCTAACCACATCTATGCTGCTGCGGGAGAGTACACGGTGAGCCTGACCGTGTCCAATGTCAGCAGTTCTGATGTCGCCAGCACCACCCTGGGGGTGGCTCTCCCGCCCACGGCCAGCTTTTCCCATTGGACAGATGCCCTGACAGTGGACTTCCTGAACACTTCCAGCGGCACGATTGATTCCTACCTGTGGGACTTTGGGGATGGCAATACCAGCACAAGCCAGCACCCGCAGCATACCTTTGCAGCCGAAGGCGCCTATACGGTGACCCTGACGGTCAACAACGTCAGCAACTCCGTTACTCATACGGAGGCAATCCATGTGGCGGCGACCCCTACTGCCAACTTTGACTTTTCGGTCAACGGACTGCAGGTTGATTTCAGTGACACTTCCAGCGGGACAGTGGAGAGCTGGTTTTGGAATTTTGGGGACGGTTATGGCAGCACGCTTCAGAATCCCACCTACACTTATTCCACCGCGGGAGTCTACGCTGTGTCGCTGACTGTCATAAACGCCAGCAGTTCCCACACCTACAGCCGGACGGTCCGGGTCGAGAATTTGCCCATTGTTGGATTCACCTACACCGTGGATGGATTTTCCCTCCAGTTCACGGATACCACCGTTGGCGTGGTCGAGAACTGGCTGTGGGATTTTGGGGACGGCAACACCAGCACAGAGCAGCACCCCCTGCATACGTACACCGAGGCGGGGACTTATTCTGTTGTGTTGACGGTTTGGAACGCCGGTGGGGAGAATAGCCTGGCGAAGCCGGTTGAAGTCACTTACGTCCTCTGGTTGCCGGGAATCAATAAATGAGGACGGGCAAGGGTTGGTGAAGTGCGCCAATCATGTCAGCCGCAACATGTTCAGGTCCACCATGCTGACCAGGATCACCAGGGAAAACACCACCAGGCTGAACATGAAATTGATGGCTGAAATCAGGATATCGAAATATGTTCGGTCCGCCAGGACGTTTTCTGACGATGCGCTTATTGCGGAGGTTGCTGTAGGGGACAGGCATTGCAGCCCGAGGATTAAGTGGAAGCCGCACAGAGACAACCCCAGCACCAGGGCCGGAATGGAAAAGGATTGCCGGCTGAAGAGTACGGGGGCCATCATGCCCTCCCAATAGGTATAGAAGACCACGGCGGCCAGAACCAGCAAACTTAAATTAATGAGCCTGGACCAGGAAGGGGTTTTTATGGTGGTCTGTGAATGGTTCATGATTGCTCCTGCGGGGGTTCCCGATACGAAATGTTATTATATGGATATTTATCTGTAATTATAGTATAGCAGATTTTCTCCCCCTGTCCAGCCTGTCAAGGTTAACAATTGTTGTATTTCACCGGTCTTTTTTCAGCCTGGGATAGCAACGGGCACCCTCAGGGAGGGCAGCCCTGCCATCCTGACAGGCGGTGGATTGTTGCCGGAGTGTTAATGAATTGATAGCAAAGGATATTGTAAGTTCTTAAAAATAACATTATGATATATAAGAGATGAGAAATTTTTTATTTACCCCCGGAATTACGGATTTATCCGTAGAAATTTGCTGTTCTGGTGGGAAATTAATAACGGTCCGGATATAAATTGGTGTGATTTAATCGTCAGGAGAAGATATGTCAATTGAGACAAAGCAAATGGAAACTGTTCAGGCTAAACCGAAGCGTCGCTGGTATACGGTGATCGCCCTATCCTCTGCCACCCTGGTTGATTCTATGGAGGGATTTGGGTATGAGATCCTCTGGCCGTACATGTATCCGGCCCTGGGGTTGGGCATGAGCATGCTGGCGCCGGTGTTGAGCGTGGGACGTTTTATCGGCACGGTGACAACCCCCATCTGGGGGGCCATCGCCGATCGCTTCTCCCGCAAGACTATTCTGGTGGTGATGACGGGGATCTGGGGTTTGTGGACGGGGATGATCGGGTTTGTCCAGGCTTTCTGGCAGTTGATGGCCATCCGGGTGGCGGCTTCCCTGGGGTTGGCAGTGCTGTATCCCACGGCCCTTTCGATCATCAGCGACTTGTTCACCCGGGATGAACGGGGCAAGGCGGTGGGCGTCATGGGGGCCTTTGGCTTTGCGGGGAGCATGGTTTCCACAGTGGTATTGGGCACCCTGGCTGCCGGCAACCCCCAGGCCTGGCGGTATGGATTCATCCTGATGGGGATTCTGAGCTTCATCACTGGTGTGATGCTGATTTTTATCAAAGAACCCCCCCGGGGCGCAATGGAGCCGGAACTCTCGGATGTGGTCAGCAAAGAGAACCAATTCAAGTTTGATATCAAGAAGGTGCCCGTTCTTCTGAAAATCCGCACCTATTGGGTTTTGATGATTAATGAGATTATTGATTGGATTGGATTTTCAACCCTCACGGCCTGGGCTTTCACCTGGCTGGATCTGCAAGATTTGGGTTCGGGTGCTCCTCTGGTGATGCTCCTGATCTTTGTGGGGGTGATCTTCGGACACATCATTTTTGGCTGGTTGAGTGACCGATTGGACAAACGCTATCCGAAGTATGGGCGCCTGGTATTGGGGCAGATTGGCCTTGTGCTGAGTTTCTTCTCCATTCTCGGTTTTCTGATCTTTGGATCTCAGTCCATTATTTATTTGCTGATTTCTGGTTTGCTCTATGGCACTTCCTTCTCCATTCGAGAAACCGGATCCCGGATACCGCTTTTGCAGAATATCCTTCTGCCGGAAATGCGGGCTTCCGGCCGGGGTTTCATTGAACTGGTGAAGGGCTTGGTGCTGACCGGCACCATCAGCGCCTCCGGGTGGCTGCTCAATCGTATGGGTGAGGATCTGCAGGGGATGATGCTGATGGTTGTTCCCACAACGGCCCTCCTGGCGGCGCTTATGTGGATCTTCCTGTACCGGATTTATCCCGGGGATATGGCCCATTATCGGGAGATCCTGGCGGAGCAGCGTGAGGCTATCGTGCGGGCCAAGGCGGAATAGTCTGTGCTCCCTAACAACATGAAAGCGCTCTTTCACAGAGCGCTTTTTTTGATGTTTCTGCGTGGGAGCTTTGCTCCGAATCAGGTCAGAATCTGCACGGTGCCCGTGTGCCCATCCACCTCCAAGCGCATGCCGCTGGTAAACTGCGAGAGGTCCATCTGGTCCAGGCAGGGGATCTCAGCGAGGATACAACCCACCGCTGTGATGGTTTCGCATTCTGCATTGAGGATGGCCGCCGGAGCGCAGCCATTCTTCTTGAGTCGGTAAAGGATATAGGATCCGACGGTGGAGCCTTTCCCGCTGGGGAAGATCAGAATCTTCCCGGCGATGGACTGCCCGACGAGGTCGTGTCCCGCTTCCGTGAC
Source organism: Anaerolineaceae bacterium (assembly GCA_034437335.1). Lineage (GTDB taxonomy): Bacteria > Chloroflexota > Anaerolineae > Anaerolineales > Anaerolineaceae > Brevifilum. Next base: position 5,245 of record DAOTUG010000207.1, on the reverse strand, counting down.
CACCCCGGTATCCGGATTGACCCCGCCATAGAAAGAGATTCCCATCTGGCTGACCAGCGCTTCGCCTTGGGCAGCGCCGGGGGTGATGGTGCGCCCGTGGGAGGTCATTCGATCGCCTCCTTGATGACGTCCTCAAAGGACAGCAGCCGGGTTTGCAGGGCGTTTTTGGCCCTGGCATAGTAGCAGGCTTTGGCGGAATCGGTGGCCAGGGCTCCGAACCTCCCCTGGATGGGGGCCACCACGCAGCAGGTATCCGCGGCGAATTTTGCGCCGGCCGCTTCGATGATTTCTGTGTAACCCATCCGATCGGCCATTCCTTTTACAGGCCGGGAGGTGGTGATCCAGAATTCCTTGGTGACGCGTTTGCCCTTGAGGAGCTCCGCCACACGTTGAATTTCCCGGAGGGAAAGATGAGGGCAACCGAGGCTGACAAAATCCACCATCTCGGGGGCGGCGTTGGTCAGGCTCTCCCTGGCCCGGGCCAGGTCCTCCGGCCGGATATGGATCTGTTCCTCGGGAGGGGTGACGCGCTGAGCCTCCGGGGTGATCCGGGGTATGTGAAATAGGGCTACCCCGCCGAAGGTGGCCACGCTGGCGCAAAAGGATTTCAGGTTTTCCAGGCTGGCCGCCTCCACCCCGCTGATATAAGGAACCCGGCCGCCTTGCCTTCCCTGGATGTGGTCTCCGATTATCTTTCCCAGAGCGCCGAAATCCGGATTGTCCCGCAGTGGGGCTTCCAAACGCACATGCAGGGTGGGCTGGCGGTTTTTGTCCAGGTGGTAGCCGTAGGCGGGGGTGCGGCCGGTCAGGGCCGCTGCCAGGGCTGAGGGCCCGCCTTCGCGGTTGGTCCGGGAGCCGAGGACAGCGTTGGCATAGCACACAGCGCTGCTTTCGGCCCAGGCGATGTGTTCGCCAAAGCAGGGCAGATTGCCAAAGAGATAGGGCGTGCAGGAGCAGGTGGTCACTACCCCCATTTTTTGAAAGGCCTCCAGGACCCGTTTTTGCCTGGCGGCAAAGTCTTCGGAGATGCCCAGGGCGCGGTAATTTGCGATATCCATGCCGGCCGGATTGAGGGTGGTAAAAACTCGGGTACGTCCACCCCCCGCCGCCATCTCCCCCAGCCATTCCAACCCGGCTTCTCCCAGGTTAGCATAACTCACCCCGGAAATTTGCACGGAGCTGATGGGAATCATCCGGTCGGCGCCGTAGATCCGACCGAGGGTTTCCAGGATCTGCATCGCTTTTTGGGTGGCGGGGCCGGCTTCACCGGCCAGATAGGCCTTTTCTGTCTGTGTCAGGCGCAAGGCTCACTCCCCTTCCCCGGGCAGGTCATTTAGCTGACGCCAGACCGCATCCAGCACCTGCAGGGCGGTCAGATTCCGCACCGGCCAGGCCTGTTTGAGGTTTTTACTCTCATCATAATAGTTGAGGCCGTGGGTGAGGTGAAACCCATCTTCCAGCAGGCCGTGGTTGGGCAAAGGCTGCACCGCAAGCCAGAAATTCCACAGGGGGATGTCATATTCATGGGCCAGGCGGACGATGGCCTGGTTGATCTGATGATCCCCTTCCAGGTTGTCCGCCTTGGTCGCCAGAACGGGCACCGCACCAAATTCAATCACCTGTTCAATGATCTGGCGCATGTATTTTTCATAATTTTCCACCTTGTTATTGCTGCCCCAGGATTCTTCCATGCTGATCAGGACGATGGTGGGTTGGTGCAGGCGCAACTCGCAGGCCAGGGGTGATTCGCCATCCTGGCAGCGGTCATCATCCACCCAGTAGGTGGACAGGACGGAGGCTACATTCATTCCGCCGCTGACGGCCAGGCTTTCCCGGGAGAAGGACCCGGAAAAATGGTCAACGGCTTCCTGCAGATAGGCGTACTCGCTCCCGAGGCGGTATTGGTCTGGATCGTCAAAGATGGCCAGGAAATAGGTGGTGATGTTCTGGCAGTCGCCAACTTTGGAGAAGTGGGCGGGATCGTTTCCCTTCGCCAAGCCCTGGGCGTAGATCGCCTCGGCCCGGGCTGATACTGTGGGAACCACGGGCCATTCCTGCCATTCGGCGGGATCGCCTCGCAGGTCCGGGGTGGATGTTTCTGTGGCTGTGGGAGATGGCGGCAGGGTCTCCGTGGCGGTGGGCTTCTCAATGGTGGCTGTTATGGTGTCGGTGGGAACCGGAACGGTTTCCGTGGGGCTGGGGTCTAGGGTTTCTATCTCCGTGGGTGCCGGGGTGGCGGTGGGCGAAGGCGGAGTCGCACAGGCGTAGGTTGACAGGAGGACCAGAAGGGAACAAATTGAGATAACAATAAAAGGTCTGGTATTCATAAGGGTATCACCTCAGGCAGTCTTTATTATTGCTGCCTTTCAGAGACTGCGATGTCTGCATAGGGTAAAACGCGTCAACAAACCGGGAAAATCGGATGTCCGGATCACCGGTTACTCAGGGGGCAGATAGTCTTTCAAGTCTACCCCAGGGAAGGCCACTTTGGCAAAGTGTTTACCGCCGGTTTGCAGGGGGGCCGTCAGGTCAAATCCGACTTTGCAGGTTTCATAGGTGCTTGGCGTCGCGCTGGGGTCCAGGGAAGAGCCTCGCTCCCGCCCGAGGTGCAGCAGATCCCGATCTGCCTGGAAGCGGGTCGCCATGGCCCATTCCACCGAGAGGGGATCGTAAATATCAATGTCCGCATCCACAACGAAAATATGTTTGCAGGACCGGTGTCCCCGAGAGGCTGCCTCCAAGGCTTTGCGGCCATCATCGGGATGGGATTTTTTGATCTGAACAATGGCATGCAGCCAGGAACAGCCTCCGGGGTTGATGTGCACGTCCAGGCAGGGAACCACCCGGTTGACTTCGCGGAAGATGGTGGGTTCTCGGGGCATGCCCATGAGGAGTTTATGTTCCAGTCCCCCAGGCAGGAGGGCGTGCCAGAGCGCATCCTGGCGATGGGTGATGCACTTTACTTCCAGGACCGGTTCCTGACGGACTACGTCCTGGGTCTCGGTCAGGTCAACAAAGGGGCCTTCGGCGTGACGCCGATCCCGATAGACAGTGCCCTCGATCACAAATTCGGCTTCCGCCGGGATGCGCAATTCCACCGTGTGGCCGTGCACCACCTGGAAGGGTTCCAGGGTGTTGGCGATCTCCAATTCATCCTGGCCGATGGGCACCGAGGTGGCCGCTGCAGCCAGGATGTTGGGGGGAACCCCCACACAAATGGCCACATCCACAGCACCCAGGTCTTGCAGGAAGGTGTCGAAATTTCTGGTTTTGACCACCCGCACGGCCATTTCGGTTTTCGAGAACTGCATGCAGCGGTGAAAATCCAGATTCTGTCCATGCTCTGGATGGCTGGAGACCATCACGCCGGAGCTGATGTAGTTGCCGCCATCCCCCTCACAGTGAAAGAGGATGGGCAGCGCGTCCAGATCCGGTTCTTCGATGATGACTTCCTGACAGGGGCCTTCGGCGGTCTCCGCCGGTGGGATGGGGTTTTCGATGGCGCGGTTCAGGGTCGGAATGATGTCCTGGACGGGGATGCCCAGGTAGTCTGCAAAGGCCTTTTTGGTGCAAAAGAGATTGCCCATGACGCCAAATTGGGATTCCCGGATGATGGGGCAGAGGACCGTTTGCGGCTCCAGGGCTTTCAGGAGGCCGGAAAGCGCCAGGGTTTTCGAGATGGGTTTCTCAATCCGGATTAACTGAGCCATGGTTTGGAGCTTTTTGAGGTGGGTTCGCAGAGTCATAGCGCCCTTCGAGTTCTAGGGGGATTGGGCATATTATAGCAGGATTTGCCGGCATCCGCTGATCTGAAAATGCTGGTGGTTGTGAGTATAATCCATCTTGATCATGACTGAGATTTTTTCTGTGGTGACGTTAATGGACTGTATGACGGATGTGGCCACCCATGCCTGGCTGATAAGCCTGGGCGTCCCCTTACCGGATGCGGTGCCCCCCGGTCGTAATCTCGCGCCCCGCGAGATCCAGGAGGTGGTGCAGGGTATTCCGGGGATTCGGGCGGAGATTTTGCGTTCTGAGCATGTCTGGCAGATGACAGTCACCAGCCGCAGGGATATTCCCTGGGCCAGCTTGCGGATCCGGGATTATTCCGGTGACCCGCAGGCACCTCACGCCTTTTATTTTGATGCGGGTTGGGAAGAGATCATCGTCCTTGTCTGTACGCACCTGGCCCGGCGGTGCGGGCCTCTGGTGCTTCTGGATGATTCCGGCGCGTCCCCCCAGATCATTCATTGAGAAAAAATTGAACACCGCTGAACCACGGCGGTGTTTTTTGGGAGAAATTGCTGGGAATGTCAGGCGTTGGACAGGGTCAGAACAGCCAGGCATAAGATCAGTGCAATGAAAAAGATCAGGTTTTCCCGTTTCATTCCATGCTCCTTGTTGTGTTTCTATTATCTTATCAGAAAAGAGGCCCCGAAGAACCGGTCTTCCCCGGATTTAACTGCATGTTATCTTTCCTTTAACACCGGGATTGGATTAAGTTCCTGGAAGAGTTGCTGCACCTGCCGCACAGCGTCTCTTGGATATCTGCTGGTGGGAGAGAAAATATTGCATAGCTTCTGGCAGGAAAAGCGAGGTGCTCTTTCAGGAAAAGCTTCACCAGCAGGACCCAGGTGAGGGGGGTGGCAGCCGCCGCAAGTCTTCAGCGCGCCGCGCCCAGGAGGACGAAAACCGCCTCCGCCACCTCAGATCAGATCTGTCCGATGAGGGAATCTGCCATGCCGCCGGTAAAAGGTGGGGTTGTTGAAACCCCGGATAGGGTGGAGCGTGGTTAATCTGCTCTCACCTTTATTAACGAAAAAGCCCCCAACAGGTTGCAGAGAAACCTCAGGAAGCGGGATTGTCCTCCTCCCCCTGCGGGTCCCGGGCTGCCTCGATCAGGTTTTGACGATGGCGCCGATAGGCGATAATCGGGCGATCAGCGCTGATGAGACGCTCCGGCATGCCGTAGTCTGATCTGATCGGGTCCTGGGTGACCACCACACGCCGGTCCTGCCCGAGGATGATTCGGGAGCCCAGGGCAATTGCGGTGTTGATCAGTCCCCGTATGAGGGGGATCCGGAGGAACCGCTGATAATACCGCAGGTAGAAGCGGGTGTGGGAATCATCCACGGGTACAAAGGCCACCACGATGCGCAGATCGTCGCTGAGCCGGTTCATCCAGAGATGGGGAAAGAGAAAGTGCAGCAGGGCGGGGCCCTCCGGCTCTGGGAGCTCCCGGGGC
>DAOTUG010000206.1:0-18471 GCA_034437335.1 Anaerolineaceae bacterium | reverse complement strand
AAAAAGATCAATGGACAACCAGTGCCTACTCCCTGATAGGACATTTCTACTTTGCTAGGGAGTAGGACATTTTAACTTTGCCTTGACAACAGGGGGCGGGTCGTTTGGCATGCAAGGGATATGACGATTCTCATATCTCGGGAAGCCTCGCCGGGCAGGGGTGGGTCCCCCGGGGTAGAAAGGGGTTCGGGAGGAGATCTGCGCGTATTGAGTTAAAAAGAACATGCCCCCACGGGAATTCGAATCCCGGTTTTGGCCTTGAGAGGGCCACGTCCTAGGCCGCTAGACGATGGGGGCGCGTGCAGGGAATTCTAACACAGAGTATAACCGGAGTCAATGCGCTGTTTTTTGGTTTTTCCGAAGGCTTTCTACTGCCCTTCTTTCAATTGTTCGATGATCTCATTGAAGAAATTATTGATTTCCGGACCCCGCAGGGTTAGCTGGATGATGGTGGACAGGGCCAGGCCGATGATGCCCAGGCCGATCCCGATGCTGCCAAGGATAAGACCGGCTGTGGCCATCGTATGTTGCGAGGACGCCCCATTTTCCTTTTTGATTTTTTTTCGAACAAGGATGCTCAGAATCAGGGCGGTGATCCCGAGGATCAGACCGGTGATGCTGCTGATGATTGACCCAATGCAGCAGGTGATGCCGGCGGATAAGACGCTCAATATTCCCAGCGCCAGGCTGAAAATTGCCAGGGGATAGGTCTTATGGGCGGATGGGGTGAGATACTCTGACATATTACCTCCTGTAGCAGGCCTGAAATTGTCTAAACTGATAGCAAAAAATATTCACGGCCAATGTCAGTTCTGATTGTTGGGAGGAAATAAAAATCCGCGGACTGGCCGGCCCGCGGATCAAGACTATTCATTGACGAGAATCAGGCGCAGTCGCCGCAATCGCCGGAGCTGCAGCCGGCGCAGTTGCTCTGGAGCCGGCCATTGCTGATTTCTTCCTCCGTGCCGGGGCGCAGGTCCTTGATTTTCGTTTTGAAAAGCAGGTCCTTGCCGGCCAGGGGGTGATTCAGGTTGAGCTTGACCGTCTCGTCGGAGATCGCCATTGCCACTCCGGTGAAGGTGTGGCCCTGACCATCCTGAAGCCGCATGGGGCGGCCCAGTTGGATTTCAAAATCCTCCGGGAAACTGCTCAGGGGCACTTCGATTTCCATCTCCGGATCGTATTCGCCATAGGCGTTTTCCGCATTAACAAAAACTTCTTTTTCCTCATCGCATTCCATGCCCTCCAGTTTGTCCTCAAGGCCGGGAATGATATTGCCGTGACCATAAAGAAACTGAATGGGACCGGAATCAATTTGCTGGCCGTCCACCTCCAGGGTGTAATCCAGGGTGACGACCACATCTTTTTCAACTGTCTTGACGTCGTTTTCTGCCATTATTTACTCCATAACTTGTGTAACCGGCGGATTTTGCCGGCACTTTTCCATTTTCGTGCACACAGTTATCTCATTATACTGTATGGGTCTGGGAGCGCCAGTTTGGGGCTTGTGTTCTGATAAAAATCTAACGGGTTCCCGGGGGGCTATTTTATCTCTCCGAGATTGTTCCCGGCCCACTCCCTGAATTGGGCTTCCGCAGCGGGGGTTTTGAAGGCCCGTTTGGGCAGGAAGAGGTAGGCGGAGCGATTGGTCTGATAGAACAGCAGGTAATGCTCCGGCAGTTCTTGCAGATCCGCAAAAAGGTCCCAATTCTGCTGGATTCTTTCGTCCTCCTCATGAATGGTGATTGTCTGCGTGGTAACTGTCCAGGCCACAGGTGTGCTGTCCTGGGCGGTCTGGTGGGCTTTACGGCGGAGGTTGATGGGGGTGATGATGAGGAAGAAAAGAAACATTCCCGGAGGCAGAAGGAAAAACAGCAGCCGGCTGTTGTCCGGCGCTAACCATCCTAGAAGGAGGGCGGCGATGGTCGCCAGGCTGATGAGGCCCATGGCGATGATGAGGATGCGGGTGGGCCGGTTGTAGGTTGCGGCCCGACTGACGGTCAGATAGTCCTCATAGGTTGGTTGAAATTCAAGCTGTATTTTGTCCATGGATGGTTTCCCGAGTTGATCCTGGCTCAGATGTGTGATGGTCTGTCGAGTATAATACAGATACCGTGAACTGTACAATAAAAGAAGAAGGGAAGAGAAGATGAAGAAGAGCCCACTTGCCGGAAAACCCGCGCCCCGTGAAATGTTGGTGGACCTTCCTGAACTGCTGGCAGCCTATTATACGGAAGATCCCGAACCTGACAAGCCGGGCCAGATGGTGTCTTTTGGCACCTCCGGCCACCGGGGGACCTCCCTGGATGGCTCTTTCAACGAAGATCATATCCTGGCGGTGTGTCAGGCCATTGTTGAATTCCGCCAGCGCCAGGGCACCACCGGCCCGATGTACATTGGCAAGGATACCCACGCGCTCTCAGAACCGGCCCTGCGCACGGCTGTCAGCGTGTTTGCCGCCAACGAGGTTGAGATCTACCTGCAGGAAGGCGGCGGATATACGCCAACCCCGGTGATTTCCCACGCCATCCTGACGTATAATCGGGCCAGGGGCGCCGGGGAAGCCGATGGGGTGGTCATCACGCCGTCGCATAACCCCCCTGACTACGGCGGGTTCAAATACAATCCCCCCAACGGAGGGCCAGCCAGCACGCAGACCACTCAGACGATCCAGTCTCGGGCCAACGAGATCCTGACGGGCGGGTTGAAGGCGGTCAGGCGGATCCCCTGGCGACGGGCCTTGCAGGTTCCCACCACCCATCCATATGATTTCATTCAACCCTATGTAACCGATCTGGATTCGGTGATCAACATGGGCGCCATCGCCGCCTCGGGCGTCAAGATCGGTGCAGACCCCCTGGGGGGCGCCGGGATTGCCTATTGGGATCCGATTGCCGAGACCTACGGCCTTGATCTGACCGTGGTCAACCAGAAGGTGGACCCGACCTTCCGGTTCATGACCGTGGACCACGACGGCAAGATCCGCATGGATTGTTCCTCGCCCTACGCCATGGCCAGCCTGATTGACATGAAGGACTCCTTTGATATCGCTTTTGGCAATGACCCGGACTTTGACCGCCATGGGATTGTCACGCCCAAGGGCGGATTGATGAACCCGAACCATTTTCTGGCTGTGGCTGTTTGGTATCTTTTCCAGCACCGCCCTGACTGGCTGCCTGGTGTTCAGGTTGGCAAGACGGTGGTCACCAGCGCCATGCTCGATCGGGTGGCGCAATCCCTGGATCGGGAGATCATGGAGGTGCCCGTGGGCTTCAAGTGGTTTGTGCCCGGGCTCCTCTCGGGGGATCTGGGCTTTGGCGGTGAAGAAAGCGCCGGGGGCGCCTTCCTGCGCAAGAATGGCACCACCTGGACTACCGACAAGGACGGTTTCATCCTGGACCTGCTGGCGGCTGAAATGTTAGCCGTCACCGGCAAGGACCCGGCAGCAATCTATCAATCCCTGGAGAAGGAGTTTGGCAGCACGATCTACGAACGGCTGGAGGCGAAGGCCACCCGGGAGCAAAAGGCGGTCTTTAAGGAACTGTCCCCGGAGATGATCACGGCGGACAGCCTGGCTGGAGAGGAAATCCAGAAGATCCTGACCCAAGCCCCCGGAAATGATGCTCCCATTGGCGGGCTGAAGATCGTCACCGAGAACGGCTGGGTGGTGCTGCGTCCTTCGGGAACGGAAGATATTTATAAGATCTACACGGAAAGCTTCAAAGGCGCCTCCCATCTTAAGAAAATACAGGACGAGGCCCAGGAGATTGTCCAGACCCTTTTTGATGAAAAGCTATAATCCCCTGTCAGACATTTACCCCGGAGAGACCCCTCCGGGGTTTTTTGTCTTCTGTTAAACTTTCTTTAAATGGATGTGGGTGGACGGGCAAGGGTTTACAATCAATGAGAAGACCTACGACGGTTCATGACCTTACCCATTGAAATGCGACGATTGGAGAATCCCCAATGGAACAAATCAACGCGATTGAATTGATTGTGAATGAATTTTTGCAGGGACTGGGCGGTTGGCTCAGGCTGCCCATGACGGTGATCACAAACCTGGGAAGCGAGGAGTTTTTCATCCTGCTGCTGACCTGGCTGTACTGGTCCATGGACCAGATGGCTGGCCTGCGGGTGGGCATGGTGCTGCTGTTGGGCAATACCCTCAACACGGTGTTCAAGTTCCTGTTTCATAACCCCCGGCCGTACTGGCTCAGCGATCGGGTGCAACCCTATTCCACGGAGAGCACCTCCTTCAGCCTGCCTTCGGGACATTCCCAGATTGCGGCTTCTGTCTGGGGATGGCTGGCGGTGGAGGTGAAGAAACGCTGGTTCACCATCCTGGCTCTGGTGCTGATTTTCCTGATTGGTTTTTCCCGTATCTATCTCGGCGTGCATTTTCTCAGCGATGTGCTTCTGGGCTGGGCCCTGGGTGGGCTGCTGGTGTGGGCTTTTTCGGTTTTGCGCCGTCCGGTGAACCGCTGGCTTGCTGCCAAATCCCTGGGCTTCAAGCTGGGGCTGGTGCTGGCCAGCGCGGCGGTGATGGTGGGACTCATCCTGGGGGCGCGAGCCATTGGATTTCCCCGCTGGACGCTCCCTCCGAAGATGGTCGTCTGGTCCGAGGGCATTGACCCCTTCAACCTGGACGGCGCCTTCACCCTGAGCGGCACCTGGACGGGCATGCTGGCCGGATATCTGCTGCTGGCGGAAGGAAAGGGCCGTTTTCTGGCCGGGGAAGGCGGCTGGCGGCGGTTGGTGCGCTTTCTGGTGGGGCTGGTGGGGGTGGCGCTGTTCTGGTTTGGGCTGGGGGAGGTGTTTCCCCGGGAGGCGGATGTCCTCAGCTATGCCCTGCGGTTTCTGCGGTATACCCTGACGGGATTGTGGGTGGCCTGGTGGGGTCCACTGGTTTTTGAGAAGCTGGGATTGCTCCGTTTTTCCGAGGATCTATCCCCGCCATCCCCCGGGAATTAATGTGTGATCACGAGTGAAAGGTTTGGAAATGAAAACCCTTTCCCTGGGCCGCAATGGCCCACAGGTCAGTGCAATGTGTCTGGGATCGGCCTATTTTGGCACCCGGATTGACGAGGAAACCAGTTTTGAGATTCTGGACACATATTTTGAAGCGGGGGGACGATTTGTTGATACGGCCAACAGTTATGCCGGCTGGGTGTCCGGTGCTCAGGGGGGCGAGTCCGAAACCACCATCGGGCGCTGGATGCAGGACCGCGGCGTCCGGGAGGAGATGTTCATCGCCACCAAGGTTGGCATCGGCTATCCGGGAGCGGAACAGGGCCTCACCCCGGAGCTGATTGCACGGGAATGTGAGAAAAGCCTGCAGAATTTGGGCCTGGAGCGGATTGATCTGTATTATGCGCACATTGATGACCGGGAAACGCCCCTGGCGGAGACATTGGCCGCTTTTGCAAAGCTGGTGGCGGCCGGAAAGGTGCGCCTGATTGGCGCCAGCAATTACCGGGCCTGGCGCATGGAATCGGCCCGTCAGATCGCACAGGGGCAGGGCTGGCCGCAGTATCAGGCCCTGGAGCTGCACCACACCTACCTCCAGCCCCAGCCTGAAGCGGACTGGTCCCCCGGGGTGGTGGCCAACGCCGGACATCTTGATTTCGCGGCGGAACACGCTGTGCGGATCCTGGCTTATTATGCTCTGATTAAGGGGGCCTATGTGCGCCCCGACCGTCCCCTGTGGACGCCCTACCAGACGGAAACCAACCGCCAGCGGCTGGCGCGGTTGAAGCATGTGAGCGATGATGTGGGCGCCAGCCTGAATCAGACTGTCCTGGCCTGGATGTTTCACCGGCAGCCGGCGGTCCTCCCCATCACCACCGCCAGCCACAAAGTGCACCTCCTCGAAAACCTGGGCGCTTTGTCGGTGGACCTCGCGCCGGAACAGATGGACTATCTCAATTTTACGGACCTGGAGACGAAATAGACCAGTGCGTTGGGTTCGGGTTTAAGGAAAAAAAGACGTCCCAGACCGGGACGTCTTTTTGCATATCGGTCTGGAGGAGCCTGGTTCAACTGCAGACGCTGTTATTGGCGATGACGTTTTGATACCAATCGAAACTGGCCTTGGGGGTGCGTTGGCGGGCCGGGTCTTCAAAGTCCACATGGATCAGGCCGAAGCGCAGGTCGTAACCCTCACACCACTCAAAGTTGTCCATCAGGCTCCAGACATAGTAGCCCTGCAGGTCTGCCCCCTGGGAGAGGGCCTTGTGGGCGGCCATGAAATGGGCCCGCAGGAAGTTGATTCGTCCGGCATCGTTCACGAATCCCTTCTCATCAGTCGGCACATCCAGCGCGCAACCGTTCTCTGTGATGAACATGGGTGGGTTGCCGTAGTCCTCCTTCAGGTGCAGGAGAAGTCGGGTGAGTTGCGAGGGACAGATGCCCCAGCCCTTGCCCGTGGTTCCCCAGCCGGGGTCAATATTGGGTTCAGCCTTAAGCTTGAGCAAGCCATAAGGGGCGAAACGCACCATTTGTCCGAAGTAATAATTGATGCCCAGAAAGTCCATGGGTTGGCTGATCATCTTCATGTCCCCGTACTGGATGTCGGGGGTCATCTCACCCAGCCACTCCATCAGGTTCTTGGGATAAGCTGCTTTGAAGAGGGGGTCCAGGAAGAGCCCGTTGACCAGGTTTTCCAGGCGCTCTGCCGCCTTGTGATCGGCGGGATCGTCGCTCTGGGGGGTATAGGTGGACAGGTTGAGGACGATGCCGATCTGGCCGTCGTAGCCCCCCTGGTGGAAGAGCTGGACGGTGCGGCCGTGGGCCAGGAGCAGATGGTGGGTGGCCTGGAGGGCCTGGGGGATGCTGGCAATCCCGGGGGCAAAATTGCCTTCTCCATAACCGGGAAAAGCCACCACGAAGGGTTCGTTGTGGGTGCTCCAGAAGGGGATGCGGTCGGCCAGACGGTCAAACACCACCCGGGCATAATCCGTGAACCAGCCCGCGCTGTCGCGGTTGGGCCAGCCGCCCAGATCCTGCAGGGCCTGGGGGAAATCCCAGTGGTTGAGGGTAGCCATGGGCTGGATGCCGGCCTTGAGGAGTTCATCCACCAGACGGTCATAAAAATCCAGGCCGCGTTCCTCCACCCGGCCGCGCCCTTCGGGAAGGATTCGGGGCCAACTGATGGAAAAGCGGTAGGATGTGATGCCCAGCTTTTTCATGAGGGCCACATCCGCCTGCATGTGATGGTAGTGGTCGCAGGCGATGTCCCCGGTGTCGCCGTTGAGGATGCGGTATGGTTGGTGGGTGAAGCGATCCCAGATGCTTTCGCCCTTGCCGTCCGCCTCCCAGGCGCCTTCAATTTGATAAGCGGCGGTTGCCGCCCCCCAGATGAAATTTTCAGGAAATGTGTATTGTGTCATCTCTTATCCTTGTGTCTTGGTAACCTCCCAAATTGGGATCGTTCCCAATTATAACCGAAATTTAATTGTCTATTGAGAATTCCCTGACGTTCTTAATGATTTCATAACCCCTTCTTCAAATGGGGAAGTTAAACTGGAGTTGGATGACAGGAATAGTGAGGAGGCTGGCTGATGTTTGACATGATCGTTATCGGCGCTGGTCCGGCCGGGCTGGCAGCGGCAATTCGGGGGGCAGATTTGGGGCTGGATATCCTGGTGGTTGAACGGCTCACCGAACCGGGCGTGTTGAGTCATCCTTGTGGCGGAGCAATGGCTCCCTTGCCGGGATTTGTGTCCGGCAGGAGATCTGGCGATGGCGGGGTGTTTTTTCCCGAGCTGGACCTGACGGTTCCAGCCGAGGCCATCCTCGGCTGGCCGGATACCATCCGCTATCTCAGCCCGGGGGGGTATGCAATGCGGGCAGAATTTCCCATCCGGGAGGATTTTCCTGTGTTTGTGGCGGACAAATCAGCCCTGCTGCGCCGAATGGCGGAGAGGGCCACTTCCGCAGGGGTCACCCTGCGATTCGGGCAGCGGGTCACCGGGTTGGTGGAATCCCAGGGAGGGATCAGGGGCATCCGGTTGGGGGACCGGGAACGTTTTGGCTTTATGGTCGTTGGGGCTGAAGGCGTTTCGCGCCAGTTTGCATCTGAGGCCGGCCTGTACCGGGGGATTCCCCCGGCTGCGCAGACTGTGATGGTAGCCTATCAATCCCTGGAAGCCCCCCATGTGTCTGCGGCGGATGTGGGCCAGCTTTCCACTTTTGGGCAGCGTTACACACACGCAGAAAAGGCCCTCGGCACGGTGGATATTCCCGCGCCGGGGCGGCTGGATGTGTATTTCAGCGTTTTTGTGGACAGGACGACATCGAACAGGATCCCCCTGTGGGATTATCTGGAAGCCTATAAACACGCGGACCCCCGAGTGCGGCACCTGTTCAGGGATGCTGTGGTCCGGGGTCAGCGCGCTTGCCGGATGCCCCTGCGGGGGGCGCCCTCCCGGGTTGTTGTGGACGGTTTCCTGGGTGTGGGGGACGCGGTCAGTCCGGGGGGGCACTTGGGGATTGTGGCCAGCATGTTTCTGGGGGTCCGAGCAGCGGAAACAGCGGCCAAGGCTCTTCAAACCGGACAGGTGACGGAAACCCAGCTTGCGCCTTATAACCAGTTGTTCACCGGACGCTTTCTCCGGGGCGTGGAAATGGAAAGCAAGCTCCTGCAGGGCTTGGCCAACATGGATGATGAGGAGATTGACCGGTTGTGCCAGAATATGGGTCGGATTAATATCGCCCCATTTTTCCTGGGGAAACCGGGCCCGATTCTGGGGACAAGTTTGCTATGGCTGCTGCGTTCCTTTCCCTTCATTCTTCGGGACTGGTCCCTGCTGCGCCGGATTTTTTGAACCGGTTAGGAATGGGGGTATGCTTAAGAAAAACCGGAGGCATGAATGAACCCCAAGACACGTGTTATTGCTCAGATTAACCACCAGGAAACCGATCCAATTCCCTACACCCTGTCCTTTGAAACCCCGGATCTGGCTGAGCGGTTGGATGGGTATTATGGGGATTCCCGCTGGCGCTTGCTGCTGGATAATGCCATCCGCTTTGCCCCCATGCCGCATCCCCTGCTGGGCATTCCGGGAGAGCGCACCGGCAAGGAGGAGCTCCTGACCGATCTGTTTGGCGCCCGGTGGGCCATGCACAAACGCCCGGCGCATCTGGTGGAACCACCCCTCAAAGAGCCTTCCCTGGCGGGATACAGCTTTCCTTCCGTCGAGGCCTGCTTTTCAACGGATTGGGAGGTGCAGGTGGCGGCCTTCGCCGAAAAAAACCAGGATTATTTCATCGTGGGGGAGGTGGGCTTTGGCGTGTTTGAGCGGACCTGGGTTCTGCGAGGGTTTGAGGAGATGCTGGCGGATGTGGCGACGGAGCCCGACTTTTATGCCGGACTGGCGGAGGCCATCACGGACCATCAAATGGAGATTCTGGACCGCATGCTGGCTGCGCCCCTGGATGGCATCCTTTTCAGTGATGATTGGGGCTATCAGGATGGGGTGTTGATCGGCTCTGCCCGTTGGCGGCGGTTCATCAAACCCCAACTGCGGCGGCTGTATGACCGGGTGCACCGGGCCGGAAAGGTAGCTTTGAATCATGTCTGCGGGTCCGTGGCCGAGATCATGCCGGATATCATTGAGATTGGCCTGGATGTTTTAGAAAGCGTCCAGCCCGAGGCCAGGGGGATGAACCCCTTTGCTCTCAAGGAAGCGTATGGCAGGGACATTTGCTTCTGGGGCGGGCTGGGTTCGCAGTCCACCATCCCCTTTGGAACGCCGGATGCGATTCGCCAGGTCGTGGGGCGACTCCTGGACGAGATGGGACAGGGCGGGGGATATATCCTGGCGCCTTCCAAAGGCATCCAGCCCGAAACACCCCCGGAAAACATGGCGGCCCTGGTGGAAAGTTTTATTCATCAAAAGCAGTCCATCCGTTGGCGGTGAGAAAGGTCCAGTAAAAGGCTTCAATTGTTGGCCGGGTGGCCTGCTGGGCGGCCCGTTCTCTGATGGCGGCCAGGTTTTGCTCTGCCGCCCGGCGGCGCAGGTCCTCCGCGTCCAGGGCGGCCAGGATGGCTTCCGCCAGGGCGTTGGGGTCCCGCGGGTTGACCAGATATCCATTTTCCCCCTGGGTGATCCACTCCTGCAGAGAGGGAATATCCCCGACCACCGGGAAACAGCCGCAGGCCAGGGCTTCCAGAAGAGAATTGGGCGTGCCGTCGTGGCTGCTGGGGGAAACGAAAATCTCCGCCCGATGAAAGAGATTCCAGAGCAGGGATTGGGGCAGTTTGGGGAGCAGGAAGACCCTTTGGGTACCCCCATACCGCTCCAGCCAGGTTTGAACGCCGGCCCTGTTCGCCAGGCCGGGACAGAGAAAGATGGTTTCCGGCCGTTGGGCCAGGACTCGAGGGACGGCGGCGAAGAAGGTTTCCTGATGGATGGAGCCGGGACGCAGACCCCGGGGATTGATCACCCAGGGGCCGTCCTGCGGCAGGTTGAGCCCATCTGGATCCTGTGCCCTTGCTGCCTGGACGGCGGCCAGGTCCAGCCCGCCGGACCCCGGGAGTACCAGGGTGGGGGCCTCCGGGGCCAGCCCCCAGGACCGGGCTAGGTGCGCGTCCCTGTGAGTGTCGGCGGTCAGCCCATCGGCGCGGGACAGGCAGCGGTGGGTGAGCCGCCGCATTAAGGGGGAAGCGGCGGCGTGGAGGGTCAGATCGTTGCCCCAGATGGCAGCCAGGAAGGGCGCACCCGGGGGGGTGAAGCTCCCCAGCATGCCTTCAAAGGGGATCCGCAGGGCGTGGATCAGATCGGGTTGGCAGATCTTCAGGAGCTGTTGGTAGGGCTTGGCATAACGGTATACGGTCAGAGGCCCGAGGCGGTGGCGCAGGGCTTGGAGGAGGGGGGCAAACCGCCGCACAACCCTGCGAAGAGGGCCCGGCCCATGCGGGTTTTCGGACGTTCGGGACCCGGAGCTTCCCCCGCTGAAGCGGCTGAAGGCCACCGGCAAGATGGAGAAATGCTCCATGCCGGGAGGCCTTGGGCAGGGATAGGTTGAAACCAGGCTGGTGCGGAAGTTCAGCGCCTGCACATTGGCGATCCAGCTCCGGCTGGTCGGGCTGCGGCCGTCGGCAATGACCAGGATGTGGGGGGTGTGTTTTTTTTGCGGTTCGCTGTTCATAGGACGCTCTTGAGGGCTTTCAGGAAGACGCGCACCATCTGATCCAGATTGATCTCCTCTGAAACGATCCGGTAGCCTTCGCGACCCATCCGGCGCAATCGTGACGCGTCCTCCAGGGCGGTTTCCAGGCTCTGTGTGAGGGCCGGGACATCGTCCGGCGGTACCTGCCAGCCGTTGGCCGGGCGGACGAGATCTTCCTGGGTGCCGTCGGCCTCGGCGGTGACCACCGGCAGGCCGTAGCTCATGGCCTGCTGAATGGCCAGGCCGCCGGTCCCGGGGAGCACGAAGAGATCGGCGGCCCTGAACTCAGAGGCCAGGGCGCTCCCGAACAGGGCCCCGGTGAAGATGGCCCGGGGATAGATGTCCTCCGCCAGGGCTGCAAGCGCCTCCCGGGCGGGTCCATCCCCCACGATGACCAGGTCCGGCTGATGGCTGTTCGGCAGAGCCGCGCAGGCCTGCAGCAGGTTGTCCACCCGCTTGCGCGCCTGGAGGCGGCCGACAAAGAGCACCCGTCCGCGCCCCCCCGCCAGGGTGTCGGGACGCTCCGGGAGGGGATGATTGGGCTGCGGGGTGACGGCGTTGACCGCGATGAAGATTTGTTTTGGGGGAAAGCCCAGGGCCGCATAGTCCCTGGCCCCTGTCTGGCTGTAGGTGATGAGGGCGTCGAAGTGGGAGAGGAACCCCCGGCGCCGGGCCTGGCGCAGGGGAGCCAGGAAGCCCTGGAGGGCTGGGGCGCCGAGGCCCCACCCGATGACCGGGCGTTTCCGGCGTTGCATCCAGCCTGCAGCGGCCGGGGTGCGCAGGTAGCGCGGGTTGGCTTCCACAATCAGTGCATCGGGGTTCCATGCCTTCAACCAGGCCATCAGGCCGACCTGCCAGCAGAGGTAGAACCGTCCGGAAAACAGGTGCAGGTTCTTCCCCCGGGTCAGTGCGGCGTTTTCAAGGGCCCCGGCGGGTTGGATCATCTCTTTTGGGCGGGGAGCGCCTGCGAAGACACCCAATCCTTCCCGGCAGACGGACCCCAAAGCGTTGAAGAAGGGGGCGCGGTAGGCGGGGAGCACCCGCTGGACCAGGCCGACTTTACCCGGAAATTCTCGCATTATTCCACCAGGGCTTTCAGATAGCCATCCACCATGGCATCCAGGCCGAAGGCGGATTCGGCTCGCTGCCGTGCAGCTGCGCGGTAAACGGCATGATCCTGCAAGATTTTCACGCAGGCCGCAGCCAGGGGCGGGATGACGGGGTCTTCCAGGCGCCAATGATCCCGTCCATAGGGGACGACTTCCCCTGCGCCGTTCTGTACCAGCTCTGCCAGGGCGCCGGTGTCGTAGGCCGCCACGGGCAGGCCGCAAGCCAGGGCCTCAATGACGCTGTTGGGACAGGCCGCGTTCAGGTCGGCGCTGAACAGGACGTGGGCAGACCGGTCAATGGCCGGGATGGCCTCCCGGGGGACCACACCGCGCCAGATGATGGGCAGATGGGGCGCCAGGGCTTCGGCCCGCGACTGCAGGGTTGGGCCAACATCTCCTACCACCATCAGGGAAACCGGCAGATTGTGCTGCTCCTGGACGGTCCGGGCCATGGCCACGGCGGTTTCCAGGCCCCGGGCATAACCTCCCCGCAGGTGGCCTTCCACCAGCAGGATGCGGTATGTTTCCTCCGGGGGGCTTTCAGGGCCCTGGGGGGTGTAGCGGGCGAGGTCAATGCCGTTGTAGGTGATCCGGGTGGGGATATCTTTCCGACCGTAGACCCGGTCCCACCAATCCCGGCTGAAGGCGCTCTGATAGACGATGCCATCCGCCAGGCGGCGGCGGATGAGGGCCAGGATGCGGTTGTTGATCTCCGCCCGGAGAGCTGCGCGCAGGGGGGTTTTTTCGACTTTGTGGAGCCAATTCATTCCGTTCAGGCGTTGGATCACCCGGATGCCGCGGCGCCGGGCGCGCCAGAGAAGATCCAGCCGCCGGGTGCCGCCGATGACGAGGATGGCGCGGCAGTCGGGATCCAGGAGGTCAAAGGTATAGGGAATTCCCCGGGATTCCAGGCCCTGGATGAACTTGGCTTGAAAGGAAACCATTCCGCCCAGACCGGAGAGCCTGGGGACCAGCGCAATTGTTCCTTTCATGGATTGGGTTCCATCGGCAGGGTCCGCTGACCCACACAGCGCGCCGGGGCTCCGGCCCAGATCTCATATTCCCCGGTGGATTGAAGCAGGACGGCATTGGCTCCGACCACAGTGCCCCGCCCCACGGTGAGGAGGCCTTCTTTGCAGAGCACTTTGCATCCTGGGGCCAGGATGACGTCATCTTCAATTTTGATGCCTTCAAACCGGGATTCTTCAGCCGACCGGTAGATATCGGCCCGGCCGAGGGTGACCCCCTGATAGATGCGGACCCGAGCGCCGATGCGGGAGCGGCTGTGGATGACCACGCCCTGTCCGCCGTGTTCGAGAATGAGGTCCGGCCCGACTGGCACGGACAGCGGGATCTCAGCCCCGAGGAGTTTTAAGAGGTAATAGAATGTTTTTCCGATCAGGGGCCATTGCCGGGCATAGACCAGGTGGGTGTGGAAGTCCCGTTTTGCCATCAGCTCCCCGTTTGTTGGTCGAGGAGGGCGGTCACAATCCGCTCCGCGGCGCGGCCGTCCCCATAGGGGTTGACAGCGCCGGTCATGGCGGCATGGGCGGCGGCATTGTCCAGAAGACGGTGGGTCTGACGAACAATGCGGTCCGGATCGGTCCCGACCAGCTTGAGGGTGCCGGCCTCCACCCCTTCAGGGCGTTCTGTGTTATCCCGCAGGACCAGGGTGGGCACCCCCAGGGCGGGGGCTTCCTCCTGGATGCCGCCGGAATCCGTGAGGATCAGGCTGGCCTGTTTCATCAGATGCACCAGAGGCAGATAGTCCAGGGGCGGCAGGAGGTGGATGTTCTCGATGCCATCCAGGAGTTCATGCACCGGTTCCTGGATGTGGGGGTTGAGGTGTACCGGGTAGACAAAGGAAATTTCCTGACGGTATTCCACAGCCAACTGTTTCAGGGCCTGGCAGATATCCCGGATTGGCTGGCCGAAGTTTTCCCGGCGGTGGGCGGTGACCAGAACGAGACGGCGTCTGCCGTCTATCACCCCGGTCTGTTGGAGGAGCTGGCGCGCCGCATGGGGCGCCGGCTGGCTGATGATGTACTGCAGCGCGTCAATGACGGGATTGCCGGTCACAAGAATGGCCTCCTCCGGAATGCCTTCCTTGAGCAGATTGCTGCGGTTTCCCTCTGTGGGCGCGAAGTGCAGGTCGGCGACCACCCCGGCCAGGCGGCGGTTGATTTCCTCCGGGAAGGGCTGCCATTTGTCGTGGGTGCGCAGCCCGGCTTCCACATGCCCAACGCGGATCCTTCGGTAGAAGCCCAGGATGGCGGCTGCCATGACGGTGGTTGTGTCGCCCTGAACCAGCAGCCAGTCCGGCTGCACCCGGGTGAGGGCTTCATCCAGGTCCCTGAAGATCCGCGCGGTCAATTGGGCCAGGGACTGATCGGGGCGCATCAGGTTCAGGTCAATGTCCGGATGGATCTCAAAGGCGTCCAGCACCTGATCGAGCATCTCACGGTGCTGGGCGGTCACGCAGACGCAGGTTTCAATCCGGTCCGGGTACTTTTTGAGGGCCTTGACCACGGGGGACATTTTGACCGCTTCCGGCCGGGTGCCAAAAATTGTCATGACGTTCAGTTTCTTCATCATGCCAGTTATTATACTTGGTTTTCGCGGCCCAATTTCGGGGCGTGCTCCGGGATACTCCCCTGGTATGATTATTGCATCAGCAAGGCTATGGTAGTATTGTTGTCCATGTTGGCCTGTTATCGGCTGTAACTATTGAGGATTTCATGAATATTCTTTACATCTATCTTGGCATCGCAGTCATACTCTTCATCTTCATCATTTGGTTTGTCGGACGATTGATCATCCGGACCACCATGGTGAAGGATCACACCTGCCCGAAGTGCGGCAACCGTTACTGGGATCGCATTCATCGGAACTTTTTTGAGAAATTTCTGACCGCAGGCACCAAAATCCGGCGCTATCGCTGTGATAATCCCTCCTGCCATTTTGAGGGGTATCGTATCAGCCGGCGGTATACCATGAACAAGAAGCAACAGGGCTAGGTTTTGAAACACCCCCTTGGGAGCCGCACCCGCTGCACAGCGGGTGCGGCTTTGTGTTGTGCATGCGGCCGAAAAGGGCCTCCCGGAAGCATCCATCCCCAGGGTATATGATGGTAAGATAGGAAGCATGGCAGCAAAGAAAGACCTCCGTCGCGTTTTGTATATCCTCTGTCTGGGGCTGGCTTGGGTTTATGCTGCCGGCATCGCGATCTGGTTTGTGTTGTTCGCTTTTTTGGGGGATTCTCTGTGGTGGTTGTCCCTGATGCACATTTTTGCTCCCTATTATTTCCTGCCGCTGCCTCTCTTTCTCCTCGGGGGCATCTTCCTGCGAAAGATAGGCTATTGGGCAGGGCTGCTTTTGCCCCTGCTGATCTTCCTGTTTCTTTTTGGGGATCTGTTCCTGCCGGACCGGAAGACGCCTCTTTGCCCCGGCCAACCCCCACTGACCGTGGTCACTTTCAATCGGTATGGCTTCAGCGGAGAGCTGACCCTGGATGCCATGCGGCGAACCGGCTTGCCGGATATCCTTGTGCTGCAGGAATCGCTGCCCCATCAGCAAACCGACACGGTGCAGTCGCTGCAATCCGAACTGCCTCACTATCTCGTCACGGGGAACATGGGGCTGGCGCTCTTCAGCCGCTATCCTGTGCAGGATCTACCCTCAAACCATTTACAGGACCCGGATTGGTTCGTTTTGAAGGCCCGGGTTTTCACCCCTTCCGGTGAGGTGACGGTCTACAATGTTCACATGACCACCACCCGCATTCTGGGATACCTGTCGGAACCGGGTTTCATTCCCGAGATTATCCACTACACAGCCGATGCCCGCCGGGAAATGACCCGTCGGTTGATGACGGACATGGCCCTGGAGCAGACCCCTATCATCCTCATGGGGGATTTTAACAGCACCCCTTTGAACGACCCGGCCAGGCTTCTGGATAATCGCATGACGGACGCCTTCGAAGAGGCGGGATGGGGTTTTGGGCATACCTTTCCTTCCACACGGTTGGCCATTGGCCCGTTGCGTTCCTTCTCCCGCATGGTCCGGATTGATATGATTTTCGTTTCATCGGAGTTTGAGGTGACCGGCGCGTGGGTGGGCGCTTTTTTTGGAGAATCGGACCACCTTCCTGTGGCAGCCCAGTTGGCCTGGAATGTGTGTGAATCCCCTTGACAGGATGATAAGATGGCGTGGAAACGACATGGCGCAATTTATTATGATTCCCCCTGAACAAGCCCGAAAGGGCAACCGTCCCCTTTGGAATATTTGCGATTTGCTCAAAAACCTGGCAGAGCAGTTTGATATTGTCTTCACATCCATTGGGGTGCTGCGCTGCCTGAGTAATCTGAAGACCTGGCCCCGGATCATTACGGGTTTTATGAAACCGGGGGGCATGTTTTACCTCAGGGATGCGCATCCTCTGTTGTCCACCGTTGACGAGGATGATCGGTGGATATTTGACTTTGACTATGTTCACAACCTGGATCCTAATTTTTGGGGGGTGGATGGGCGTTATGGCGATCCGGGGATGCCCGTCAGGCTGCCGGATGTCTTTTCCCTCAAGGCCTTCATCCCGAAGGAGGGAAGTTGATCCCGGCCAAGACTCCCCTGTATATGCGCATCTATGCGATGGTCCGCCGGGTGCCCCCCGGGCGTGTCACCACCTATGGGCGGATCGCGGATCTGGTGGGCGGCTGCACGGCCCGGATGGTAGGGTATGCCCTGGCTGCCCTCAAGGCCGGTCAGGCCGAGGACGTGCCCTGGCAGCGGGTGATCAATGCTCAGGGGGAAATCAGCGTCCATGGCGATGGTTTTGGGAATGCCGTGCAGCGGGCCTTGCTGGAGGCGGAGGGGGTTGTCTTTGACGCCTCCGGGCGGGTTGATTTTGATCTTTTCGGCTGGGTGGGCCCGGAAGATTCTGATGGGCGCGCCCATTGATTTTGGCCGCCTTGCGCTATAATAGGGATGAGGAGAATTACCATGAATGAGAAACATCTTTCTGCTCCGGACCGGATCCACTTTTTGTCCAAAGTGACCCTCGCGCTGCCGGAACTCGATTCAGACGGACTGATCCTGAATTTGGCCCACGGCGGGGAAGATATCCTTGGAAAAAACGCTTCCGGGCAGGTGATCGCCATCAACCTCTCGGTGGATGAACTGGCGGACATTGCCCCCGATTCCCTGGGCATTGTGATGAGCCCCTGTGATCTGAAGTTTGTGGATGCCAGTTTTGATCTGGCCGTAGCTTTTTTCTCGATGCTCTTTGTTGGCTGTGGGCATTATTCCCAGATGTTTCGGGAGATTTTCCGGGTCCTGAAGCCGGGCGGCCGGTTTCTTTTCTGGGAGGCCCTGATTCCGGAACGAGGCGAGTCCAGCGCGGACATCGTGGCTATTCCTGTTCAGGTGCTCTCCCCAGCAGGGCCTGTTTCCGCAGGCTACGGCGGCCTTTGGCCCGGACAGCCCTTTCAACCGGATGGGTTTGAGAAGCTGGCCCAGGAGGCGGGTTTCACCGTTGAATCCCGTCAGAGCCCGGAGGGCTATTTCTTTTTTGAGTTTCTGAAGCCGGCTCCGTGACGACGCCTGACCGGGACAACGGGGGAAGGCTCATCCCGGACGGGGGCAGCGGCTTCTTCCAGGACGTGGAGGCGTGTCCAGATGACGATTCAAATTGATTCCTTGCTGCGCGTGATCCTGTATGTGCGGGATATGAACCGCATGGTGCGCTTTTACCGGGACAGCCTCGGTCTGCAATTGCGGACTCCGCGCGGCCTGGAGGATTTCGGCGGCGCCATGTGGGTGGAGTTTGACACCGGCGCATGCACCCTGGCGCTTCACGGCGGCGGCGAGGGGCGGACCGGCCCGACCCCGCCGGAGCTGGTTTTCCGGGTGTCGGATGCGGCTGTTGCCCGGCAAGCTCTGGTGGATGTCGGTCTGGAAATGGGCCCTTTGCGGGAGCTGGAAACGGGCGATTATCTCTGCAGCGGGCGGGACCCTGAGGGCCATCCCTTTTCCCTTGAATCCCGAAAGGACTGAGGCATGCCGGATCTCAAACAAATCTACGGAAGCGCGGCGGAAGGATATCAGGCCCTGGTGCATCGGGAGGATTATCAGGGAAATCTCCTGCCAGCTATCTTATCGGTGGACCCTCTCTCGGGAAAGGACGTCCTGGAGC
>DAOTUG010000205.1:0-11716 GCA_034437335.1 Anaerolineaceae bacterium | reverse complement strand
GAAGGGACGTTATCCTTTGAGCCACGACAACGCGGGTTTTTCTATACCACCAGTGTATCATAGTATATCAATGATTTCAATAGTATAACGTTAAATATCAATGTGAATCTGGAGATTAATCACCAGGTGTGTCTCTTCCTGATGTATCCCGGTTGGTTTTTCATGTTCAAGGGCTCCTGTTTTCACCAACTGGAGGAGGATAGGAACTTTTTTTTAATGTATTCCCCGGGCAGGAGAGCGCTGAGCGGTGAGAATCGGGGCGAGTGGTGTAATACTGTGCATATATTAACGATTAAAAGTATACAACAGTGCACTATAGTTTGAGTGTATCATAATGCAAATTAGATTACAATAGGTCGTTATTATCTCGTAATGATTGAGGGCGGGGCGCCCCTGTGTGTTTTTGCGTGCGGAGCCCCGGATCATAGGGCACAGGGACAGGGTGCAGTTGTTAATGGAACGGGCCGGTGCTCAATCCCCCTGATGCACAGGAATCCAGAAGGATGTGGGGTAAACTGTTGTTTCTCAGATAAGGAGACTGCCCAGGAAGCTCAGGAGCGCGGCGCTGACCGTGCAGGCTGTGTTGACCCAGTCGTTATTGAGCCAGCCCCACCCGCGCTTGCGGGTGGTGGCCGCGCCGCAGGTGTGGGTGGGATGGCGCTCGGTCTCTTTCTGGCAGGCCGGGCAGTAATAAATGCACTGTAGGGTGGCTCCGAGGAAGGAATCCATCAGGGCGCCTGTCACTCCCGCCGCAGTGATGAGAAGCACTTGTCCGGCCAGACTCGGCCCGCCCGGGGGAGACCATCCAGCCAGGTCGGATAGACCGGCCATGCCAGCGACCACGCCGGCTCCGACCAGGGACGCCAGAGTCCCCACCAGAGTGACGCCTCCCGACGTGCCCCTCGGAACCCGGCTGAATGTGGTCAGGAGAACCGGCTGATGGGGGTTGAGGATGCCCAGCTCGGTGGCCCAGGTGTCGGCGTTGGCCGCGGCGAGGCTGGCGCAAAAGCCCAGCCAGAGGCTGGTGGACAGCGGGTGTCCGGGATGGAATTGCTGCAGCAGGAACCAGGACAGGGCCAGCACACCAGACGCCCCTCCATTGGCGGCCACCTGTCCCGCATCGCGGCGGGAACCCTTGGCGAAATTCTGATCAACAGCCCGTTTCCGCTGGCGGAAGATTTTTGAGAGCGCGCTGGAGGAGATGAAAAAGGTCAGCAGGACAACGGCCCAGCCGACCCCCCCCAGGCCAAAGACGATGGTGCCCAGAACGGCGGCTGCGATTCCCCCGCTGGAAGAAAGGGACCGGGCCCGATATGCCAGATAGGCGATGCCGATGCCGGCTGCAAGTCCGATAAAAAATTTTGCCATGATGATTTTCCGTAGTGTTTAGGAATAATCATAACCGGAAATTCCCCCAGGAACAATCAGGATGTTAGAAAATCAGCAGAAGGGCGGCCAGCAACAGGAGCGCGCCTGTCAGTATGGCGCTGCCCCATAGCAGATAGGCGGTGATCCGATGCTGCCCACCGCTGCGGAAGAAAAACAGGGCCGTGATCAGGTTCCCCAGCCAGATGATGCCGTTGAGCACCGGCAGAAGCAGCAGCCGCGCGGCAGGGGCCTGGACGGCGGGGTCAACCCAGACGATGGTCTCACGGCCGGGCAGGGCCAGGGCGACCACCCCCAGCAGGACCAGCCCCAGGCCAAATCCGGCCAGGATCAACCAGCGGGCCAGGGAATCTTCCCAGACCCGCCCGAGGAGGATGGTAGGATAGACCGATTGCGCCTCCAGGGGGGAGAGGCTCCCAAGCTCATTGATTCGTTGAAATTGCGTCATGAATTTGTTTGTCTGGTCGGGGGAGATGGCATAGATTTTTTCCGGGGTAGCGACCAGCACCATGTGCCGGACATCCGCCGCCAGGAATTCCACCAGGCCGAGTTCAGACACAGTGCGGCGGCCGGTGATCGCCCCGGGCCAGCGCAGCCAGGGCAGGGGCAGTCGGAAGCCCAGTTCCGTCGCAGGACGCATCCACTGAATCTCGTTGAGTGGGATATCCTCCCGGCGAAAGCCCCAGCGGAGGCTCAGGCCGCTTCTCTGCAGGATGTATTGGGCTGACAGCAGACTGTAGAGACGGTAGAGGAAGAGGGGCAGCGGTGTGAAGAGCACCAGGGCGATCAGCATATCCAAGAGGAAATCAACCCCGGTCGTTTCCTGAGTGGCCCGGATGAAGAACCAGCCCCCAGACAGCCCCAGGGCCAGGATCAGGAAGACTTGCAGCAGCATGCCGGTTCTTCGAGGGGGGTGAAACTCCGTTTCCATGGAGGGGTCAATCCAGCGCGAGGGCCGCACCCAGGGCTTCCGCGATCCGCTGACAGACGAGGATGACTTCCTCTTCGGTCATGGTGCTGGAAAATGGAAGGGCCAGGCTGCGGTTTCCCAGATCTTCCGTGACCGGGAAGTCCCCTTCCTGATAGCCAAACAGGTCCACCATATAGGGCTGCAGGTGAATTGGGGCAAAATAGGGTCGGACGGGCACGCCTTTTTCCTTCAGGAGCCGGGCAAAGCGGTCCCGATCAATCTTTTCTGCCACGCGAATAACATAGACAAACCAACTGACCCGGGTGGTGGTATCGGTCAGGTGCGGGGTGGTGACCTCTTCAATGTTCGCCAGATAGCGCTCGTACCATTCAGCGACCTGGGCGCGTTGGGTCATCAATGCCTCCAGGCGCTCCAACTGGGAGAGTCCCAGAGCCGCGCTCATTTCATCCAGGCGGTAGTTGTAGCCCAGAAAGGTGTGCTGAAGCCAGGTGTCCCCCGGAGCCCGTCCCTGGTTGCGCAGGGCGCGCATCAGGTCGGCGGCCTGGGAGTCGTTGGTGATGATCATGCCGCCTTCTCCGGTGGTGATTTGCTTGTTGGGATAGAAGGCGAACACGCCGAAATCGCCCAGGGTGCCGGCAGGGCGATTATTATAGCTGGCCCCCAGGGCTTCGCAGGAATCCTCGATGACGGCCAGATTGTATTGATTGGCCAGGGCGTTGATGGGGTCATAGTCTGCCGGTTGGCCGAAGACGTCCACGGGCAGGATGGCCTTGACGCCGTTGTGGAAATGCTGGTTGATCGGCGGCAGCTTGCGGGGCAGCCATTTTCGGGCGCGATCCCCGCCCTGGAAAAGCGCCTCCAGGGCAGCTTCCAGCAGAGCCGGGTCCATATTGCCGGTGTTGGGGTCCACATCCACAAAGACCGGCAGGGCGTTTTCAAACAGAAGAACATTGCTGGAGGCAACAAAGGAGAACGGGGTGGTGAGCACCAGATCTCCGGCGGCGATTCCGGCTGCCCGCACGCAAAGATGCAAGCCGGCGGTGCCGGAATTCACGCCGATGGCGTGTTGGGCCCCGGTGCAGTCACAAAATGCCTTCTCGAAGGCCTTGATTTTCGGCCCCATGCTCAAATTCGGTGTTTGCAGGACGTGGGCGACAGCCTCACGATCGGCATCGTTGAGGTCAGGGGACGACATGCGGATTTTCATAGGCTCCTTTCGCCTCAGGCGGGTCTGATCTTAAACAGGGTATTTTTCAGGATCCCCCAGACAACCTTATGCCGCAGCCAGGTTGGCCGGAGCCAGGCTGATTTCCAGAAATACCGTCTGGCTTCCTGGTAATCGCCCCGTTTGTAGGCCCGCACGAAACTCTCCTGGGCCAACCGAGCCCGAGCCTTGAGTACCTGGTTGCGGGAAATGGGCACCCTGCGTCCCGCCTCCAGCAGGGCGCGCTGGCCTTTTTCGAAGGGATCGGGAAATTCATAGCGCCGCGATGCCCCCACAATGGCCTCAATCACCGGCGTCTTATTTTTTTCAAGGCTGGGCAGGTGTTTTTCTGCAATATGATAAAAATCAACGCCATATTTGTACAGGTCTTCATTGTCGCCCGCATCCAGGAATGTGTTTGCCAGGGTGAGGAGTGCGAAACGGGCCCGAATCCAGTACTGCTGGTGTTTGATGTGATCGGAGAGATACGGCTTTTTGAAGATGCGGCCGAGGATGTGCTCGTAATTATGGCCGTATTCCAGCGGGTGTTTTTTGGAATCGCCGGGATGCACCCGGTATTCCAGGAGAAAATATTTCACAAATTCCATCCGGCAGCCTTCATAAAGCAGGTGGATGAAGAAATCAAAATCTTCAGCAAGGTGCAGGTTGGGATCGAACCCGCCAATGTGCTCATACCAGGTTTTGCGCATCATCACGGAGGACGGCATCATCCCGCAGCCAGGAAGGACTTTGTCCAGGGTCAGGGCCTCGTGGTCTTCCCACAACGGCCAGTTGACGATTTTCTCACCTTCTTTGTTGATCATGATCACGCCGCAGCTCACCAAACCAACCTCGCGATGCGCGTTCATGTACTTGACCTGTTCGAGGAGTTTGTCCGGCATGAAGCGATCGTCATCATCCAGGAAGGCGATGTATTCCCCGGCTGCCTGGGAAACCCCAAAATTGCGGGCTTTGCTGCGGTTGCCCTCTTCTTGATAGAAGTAGTGCATCCTGGGTTCATTAAAGGTGTCCACTACCGCCTCCACCGTCTTCTGGGAACCGTTATCTATGATGATAGCTTCCCAGTGGGGATAGGATTGCTCCATCAGGCTCTTCAGCGCTTCAGCTAACAATCGAGGCCGTTTGTGGGTGGGGATGATCACACTGACCAGGGGGGTTTCATTTTGTTCTAATTCAGATGACAGCTCTGATGTCATTGGCGTACTTCCTTTTCACCGGTACCTTGGGTTAATTGGTTGTTGTGTTGGCAAGGTTACAAGGTTTATGCCCGGTTTCCGCCCGGTTGGGTCGGGGACTGTCCCTATTATAACGGTTTATCCGAGATGCAGTGTCATCCGGGAGGACTCTTTTTGTGTGCGGGTATCGGGGTTCACCCCTCTTCCCCGGGCGGGTTGAATGCCGCAATGGAAAGACGCCCCGTACTGTACACAGGACGGGGCGTCTGGCTGTGTGTGGTTGGGGGTATCAGGCCCGGACGGCCTGTCCCGCTTTGTGGGCAGCGCCTTTTTGGAGGGCTTCCAGGTTGCTTGGCAGGAATTTCATATGCCGTGCCGGCATGTGGCTTTCCAGAGCCTCTTCCATGGCCTTCATGGGGAGGATGTTCAGATTGCCCAGAAGGGCCCCCAGGAGGACCATATTCACCGCCCGTTTGCTGCCGATGGCTTCGGCGATTTCATTGGCCGGAACGCTGATGATGTTGATATCCTCGCGCTCCACCTTGCGGTTGACCATGGAGGTGTTGACCACCAGGTAGCCTCCCGGCTTGACCAGGGGCTCGTATTTATCCAGTGAGGGCAGGTTCATGGCAATGACGGCTGTGGGGTTTTTCACGAAGGGAGAGCCAATTTCTTCGTCTGAAACGACCACGGTGCAGTTGGCGGTGCCCCCGCGCATTTCTGGTCCATAGGAAGGGATCCATGTCACTTCTTTTCCTTCATCCATGGCTGCGTAGGCTAAGAGCTGTCCGGCGAACAGGACGCCCTGACCACCGAAACCGGCAAAAATGACTTCTTGTTGCATCTTCCGACCTCCCTAATTCTCAAGTTCTGCGACAGCGGGCGTCACCTTGTAATCCCCTAAGGGATAATAGGTCAGCATCCGCTCTTCAATCCAATCCCGGGCTTCAATCGGGGTCATGCCCCAATTGGTGGGGCAGGTGGACAGCAGTTCCACCAGGGCAAAGCCCAGGCCGTTCTTCTGCACCTCAAAGGCTGTCCGCAAGGCTTTCTTTGCCTGCCGGACGTTTCTGGGGTTGTGCAGACTCCGCCGGACGATATAGGCGGCCCCTTCCAGGGTGGACAGCAATTCCGCCGTCTGGATGGGATAGCCCTGTCTTTCGACATCCCGTCCGGTTGGGGAGGAGGTTGTTATCTGTCCGGGGAGGGTGGTGGGGGCCATCTGACCGCCCGTCATGCCGTAATTGGCGTTGTTCACAAAGACAACGGTGATCTGCTCGCCGCGGGATGCCGCGCCGACAATCTCACCCATTCCAATAGAGGCCAGGTCGCCATCTCCCTGGTAGGTGAAGACGATCCGGTCAGGCAGAACGCGCTTGATGCCGGTGGCCATGGCCGGGGCGCGGCCGTGGGCGGCTTCGACAAAGTCCATGTTGAAATAATTGTAAGAAAAAACAGAACAGCCAACAGAAGCGACGCCGATGGTGTTTTCCACCTCGCCCATTTCTTCCAGAACTTCCGCCACGAGGCGGTGGGCCACACCGTGGGTGCAGCCGGGGCAATAGTGGGTCACACGGGGGTCAAGGGCTTCAGGCCGTTGATACATCAATTTTGTAGGGGTTTCAGCAGTAACCATGCGTGTCTCCTTATCCTATCGTTTCCGCTAAACGCGCCAGCCAGCGATCCCTGGGGTGTCCTTCGGTGGTTGGTTCCCCCTCGGCCAGGCGTTTAATCTCAGTCAGCACTTCATCCGGGAAGGGCACCACGCCCCCCATCCGTCCAAAGAATTCCACGGGCTTGCGACCGCGCACCACCAGCCGCACATCTTCCAGCATCTGGCCCGAGTTCATCTCGACCACCAGGAAGGCCTTCACTTGTTGGGTCAGGCTTTCCAGGATGTCTTTGGGGAAGGGGGCCAGGGTGATGGGGCGCAGGAGGCCGACCTTGATTCCTTGTTCCCGGGCGGTGCGCACGGCTGAGAGGGAGATGCGCCCGGCCGTGCCAAAGCCCACGATGACGTATTCCGCATCATCCAGATAATAGGATTTGAAGCGAACCTCGTTGGCCTCGATTTCCTGCCAGCGTTTCATCAACCGCAGGTTCATCACTTCCTGGGCGGGCGGGTCCAGATTGATGGATGTGAGGACCTTGGATTCC
The DNA here is from genome assembly GCA_034437335.1 of Anaerolineaceae bacterium. Lineage (GTDB taxonomy): Bacteria > Chloroflexota > Anaerolineae > Anaerolineales > Anaerolineaceae > Brevifilum. Next base: position 4,842 of record DAOTUG010000205.1, on the reverse strand, counting down.
CGGCCCTTGGAACCGCTGATGGCCCAATCGGGCACGTTTGTCTTGAGTGGTTGCATGGGGGGCAGTTCAGCCGGTTCCATCATTTGGCCGATGCTGCCATCCATCAGGATGGTGGCGATGGCGCGGTATTTTTCGGCCAGGTCGAAGGCCAGGACGGTCAGGTCCACAGCTTCCTGGACGCTGGCCGGCGCCAGGACGATCATGCGATAGTCGCCATGGCCGCCGCCATGGACGATCTGGTTGTAATCGCCCTGAGCAGGGGCAATATTGCCCAGGCCCGGGCCACCGCGCACGACATCCACCAGCACCATCGGCACCTCCGTGCCGGCGATGTAGGAGAGCCCTTCCATCATCAGGCTGACGCCCGGGCTTGAGGATGAGGTCATGACGCGTTTTCCGGTGCAGGCTGCCCCATACACCATGTTGATGGCGCCCAGTTCGCTTTCGGCCTGAACAAAGGGCCGATCCAATTCGGGCATCCGGGCGGAAAGGTGTTCCAATAATTCTGTTTGGGGGGTGATGGGATAACCAAAATATGCTTCAAGGCCGGCTCGCAGCGCGGCCTCCGCGACAGCGGTGTTGCCTTTAATCAGTTCTTTTGCCATCTTATGCCTCCGCTTTTTCTTTCTGATACCGGTAGACTGTAATGGCGGCATCCGGGCAAACGATGGCGCAAATCCCGCAGCCGGTGCATTTCTCCGGATGCACCATGTGCGCCGGATGGTAGCCTTTGGGGGTCAGGCGCTCCATATCCAGCGCCAGTACCCCATGGGGGCAGTCCGTCACACACAGCTCACAGGCCTTGCAGTATAACTCGTTAACTTCAATGCGTCCCTTCGCGGGCATTCACGATCCTCCTTGTGGTTGGTTGGTTCTCCGAGGCTTCCTGGCGGCATGAAACGGCGAGGTATTCCAGGATCTGCGCTTATAGTATACTCCAAAACCCCCAGGCTTCTTCCGATGGCTGGCCCGCAAGCGTCACGATTCGAGGGTGATATTCATCATTGCCCCCGGCCTGGGGACGGCGGACGGCAACTCCCCTCCTCGAAGGGCTGGTCAGCGTAGGGCCAGAGGCAGGTGAAAAAAGAATACCAGTTCGTCTGCCCCCAGGTCGTAGGGTGAAGAGCCCAAGCCGACGGGCCGGGGATCGCCTTCATAATCCACGTTCACAAACAATGGCTTGCCCCGGTCAAGGGCGGCGGAGCCGGGGTTGATGTGCAGGTCGCCCAGGGAGATGGCCGTGTAGTGCGGGTCCCCTTTGTACCAGGTGACTCCGCAATAGCCGTCATCTGTGTTGCTGAAGAAGAGGTTGGAGTCAATGTCGTAGATCACATTGGGGGTCAGGGCTTCTTCTCCGATCCCGATGATATCCTGATGGGAGATGATGTTGTTTTTAACAGAGGCTGTGACATATCCCGCGGACATGACGCCGGCGTCTGCGGCAGCCAGGGTGTTGTGAAAGACATCGGCTGTGGATTGACCCGGGCCGTGTCCATAGAGGTAGAGGTTGTAGGTGGCGCCGCCCCGGTTTTCCCGCGGCGGGTGTTGGACCCCCACAATGTTGTTGACAGCCACCAGGCTGAAGGTCTCCTCCAGCCAGACATTGGCCCAGGCTGATTGATTTGCCCAGAGGTAATTGTTCAGAAGAAGGATGTCCGGGGAGGCGTTGTCATCATGGATTTCGATCATGGAATTGCCATAATTGCTGATGATGGTATTGTCCGCAAACTGAACACCCCCTGGCTCGTCAGCGTAGAGGGCGGCGCCCTTTGCAGAAATGGCAATGACCCCGTTGTTTTCGAAGAAGTTATCGGAAATGAAATTGCTGCCGGATGGGCGGTAGAGGGCAATGGCGGGGCCGTAACTGCCGATGGCTGTGCCGCGACTGGCGATGTTACCCAGGAAATAGGTATTCGAGATGCTCACATTGCCAGACAGATCTCCCGCATACAGAGCGCCCCCCACGCCGGACCAGGTGTCTGCAGCCTCGTTGATCGTGAAAACGGCATTGTTCACGGAGAGGGTTCCGGAGTCTCCCATATACAGAGCGCCGCCCAGGGAGACGGCATTGGGAACGGAATGGCTTGCCGCGCGGTTGCCCCAGAAGATGGTTTCGGCGATGGTCAGGGAATCGGCATACTGTGCAAAGATCCCGCCCCCGCATCCGACCACCACCCCGCCATAGGGCGGTGCACAGGCTGTGGTGTTGATCATGTCGGCATTGCCGTTGGTGATCCGTAGGTGGCTGAGGGAGATCAGAATGCGGTCAGGAGATGTTCCCTGGATGGTGATCACCCGGCGGGCGTCCTGTCCATCCAGGATGGTTTCGGGGTTGTGCAGCCCGCAGTCCACGGAGCCGCCTCCCCACAGGCAGCGGCCGGTCAGGGTCATATCTTTATCAATGTGGACAACCTGGGGATCGGAGAGATCGCTGGCTGTGTAGGTTCCTGATTGGAGATAGACAAAGGCCCCCGAGGTGGCCTTGATTTCGACCGCATATTGCAGGCTGCAGGGGCTGCTGGTTGTGCAGGCGGTTCCCGACCCGGCCGGGGAGACATACAGGGTGTTCTGGGCCTGCACCGGGCAGGCAACCCAGCCCAGGCTGATGAGCACGAACAACGCACCGAAGATAACAAAGGGCTTTCGCATGAGGACCTCCTGTTGGGTGGCCTCGAGAGTGTTCTGAAATGATATTGCGTTGGTGAGAAACCGGGAAATGATGGGAGATGTGGGCTTCCGGCGGGATGTGCTTAAATCTGATTATAGCACAGCGTTGATCGGATTGCGGCTGATCGGATTGCGGCGCGTGGCAGAAAGCCACGGCGGTGGTTTTTTTGCTGCTGCACCAGGGCTTGTTCAGGGTTGTGAGAGGTTGTGACGGGCTGTCAGCTTGATGTGAAAATTCCCTTTCAGGCAGAAAGCATTTCTTCAAGAAGCGCCGGCAGGTTGTTAACCAGGGCCGGCTTCCGCTGGCTGATGGCGTCAATCCAGGCTGCGCCCCCGGCATAGAACAGCACCCGGGTGAAGGGCTGCTGCAAGCCGCCTTTGTTCAGGGGCCTTTCGAGATGCGCCAGGCACAGGTTCTCCACCCATCGCGCCAGACCCTCTTTCCATTCCTGCCAGACCATATACTCGTAGTCCTGCCGGAGCAGGGAGGCTTTGAGCAGGGCGCGGCTTTCGCTGGCAGCGTCCGGGTTTTCCTGCTCCAGAGCTGCCAGAAACGCCATATAGGCCCTGGCGAAGGCCTTGTTGGTGTAGGGGAAGGGATGTTCAATCTCCCAGGTGAAGTTTCCCTCCTCCCGGGCTTTCCGGGCGATTTCCAGACCTTCCTTCAGGGATTGCTCACAGGTATCGGCCTGATAGCAATGCACGAATTCATGCAGCAGGGTGACATATCCGTCCAGGGAGTCAAACACATCGGCGGTGACCACACAGGCCGCCTTTCCGCCGTAGGCTGGCAGGGGGAAAGCTGCTCGAACCCCTTGGGGAATGGGCATGGGGGTGGGGCTTTCCTGAACCAGTTGGTAGCCTTCCTCGCCCTCGGGCACATCATAGATCAGAAAGCGCCCCTCCCGGGCGACGGCTACAGGCTGCAGTTTTTCCAGGGCGGGGTGGATTGAAGCCAGTTGGCTGTGCAGTTCTGCCAGTTTTTCGAGAGCTTGTTGATAGGTTTCGGTCATCATGTTCCTTCAGATGGGGTTGTTTGTGCGGTCAGGGATTCCGGGGTTTCCCGATTTCTTTGTGTTTTTCTCGGAGGAGCTGCTGGAAGGCGGGGATCTCCTGCAGGGAGGCCAGCAGCGGATCCTGAGCAGCCCACTCCGCCGTCCCTGCGCCGGTTTCCAGGGCTTGGCCCAGATGCGTCAGGGCCTGCTCTGAATTTCCTGCTACGGCATGGACGCGGGCCTTGGTGTAGGGACCTTCATCTACCAGAAGACCCTGGGCCTGTCGGAGCCATTGGGCCGACTTTTCCTTTGCGCCCAGGACGCGGTCAATGTGGGCCAGGGCGGCATAGCTTGCGGAATCCAGGGCGTCCAGCCGGATGGCAAGGGTGAAGGCCTTTCGGGCCGGCCGGATTTTTTCCAGGCCCAGCCAGGCCGTGCCTGCGCTGCGGAAAAAGGCGCTGTTCCCATCGTCCAGAGCAATTGCCTTCTGGAAGGCGGACAGCGCTTCCTCAAATTGACCCTGGGCAGCTCGGGCCCGGCCCACACCGTGGTGAACAGCAGGGTCCTCCGCCAGGCCGTTCTGGAGGGCTTTTTGAAAGGCTGCCAGGGCCAGCTTGTTTTTTCCCTGAGAAAGGGCGATCTGGCCCAATCCTAGATAGGCCCGGGCTGCGTTTGGAGCGACGGCGATGGCTGTCTGATAAATCCCGGCGGCCTCCTCAAGCCAGCCCAATGTGTCGTAGACTTTTCCCAGCCCCAGGTAGGGGCGAACCACCGCAGGATTCAGGCGGATGGCATGTTGAAAAGCCTGGATGGCGCCGGATGGGTCGTTGAGGACAGCGAGGACCTCGCCCAGGTTGGTCATTGTGGCCACATCTTCCAGGTCCAGGGAGACCGCCTGCCGATAAGCTTCCAGGGCATCCTCAAGGCGGCCCAGATGCTGCAGAGCGGTGCCCAGGCCGGTATAGGCGAAGGCGAGGGTTGCATCGCGATCCAGGGCCTGGCCAAAGGCACGCACAGCCTCTCGATGATGGCCCTGCTTGACGAGGACGTTTCCCAGGCCGATGTATGGGAATGGGGATTCCGAATCCATGCGGATGGCATGGTGATAGGCATCCTGAGCGGCCTCGAATTTCCCGGCCTGGGCATAGACATTGCCCAGGTTATTGCGCAGCATGGCCGC
>DAOTUG010000204.1:0-17798 GCA_034437335.1 Anaerolineaceae bacterium | reverse complement strand
GGGGGAGGGGGTTGGCTGGGTGGGAGCTGGTTGCGCGTTGACAATCAGGGAGCCAATGCCCCACACGATCAACACCACGGCAATGAAGCCAATGATGGACAAACCCGTTCGCAGGACGGTGGGGTTCTGGAAAAAGCCGGATTTATTGGCCGTTCTGGGGGCGTCCTGGGGGGGCGTCTCTTCCTGTATAAGGTCTGTTGTGTCTTTTTCGGTCATAATATCACTCTCGATGGGATAATAACATGAATAAATGAAATGTCAAGCGCGGTGTTTTTTGCTGAAAACCAGGGCAAGGGGGCTTTGGAGGGTACCCGGGGATTATTCGGCGGGTGCAGGGGGTTGGAAGTACTGGCTGAACAGGTCGGTTAGATCTGCGTCGGTGTACTGGGAGAGAAGCGACCTGAATCCCTCCGCAGTGGCAATGTCATACCGATATTTCTGAATATATGCTCTGAGGAAATTGAAAAAGGCCTCGTCACCGATGGTGTCCCGCAGATCCTGGAGGAAATGGGCCCCATTCAGATAGACGCTGTTGCGGTATGCTTCGTATCCATTGTCCAGGTAGATGGTGTTATTGACATACCCGGCGGGGAAATGAGACTCCACGCGGTTTTCCCACCACCAATCCACCAGGTCAGGATAATAGGTTTCATAAAACAAGGCCTCGGAATAGGTGGCCAGGGATTCATCCAGCCAGGGTTCCAGGGCCTGATTGTTGCCGACCAGGCTGAAGAACCACTGGTGGGAGGTCTCATGGGGGGTGATGATGGTCAGGTTGGTTTTTGGGGTGCCGTTATAGAACATGTAGAATCCGCGGCTGAGAAGAATCAGCCCGTCAAACTCCATTCCGTGGAGAAAATCCGCTTCAACCACACTGAGCAGGTCCCGATGGTAGGGTCCGAACAGGTCACTGTAAAGCTTGAGGGCATCCACGGCCAGGTCTGCGGCCGCTTCTCCGGCGGCAGATTCTTCAGGAAAGGTGTAGGAGCGGACCATCACGCCATTGAACTCCCTTTCCGCCACGGTGTAGATATCGCTGATGGAAAGGGTGAAGGTGCGGGCCAGGGACATCTCATAGCGGATTTGTCCGTCGGATTCCTGTGGCAGGGCCCCGGCTGCGATGGTCATATTTTCCCGCCGGTCGGTGAACTGGAGGGTCACATCAAAATCGGCAGCCTCAAAGACCAGATGTTCCCCGACGATCATGCTGTTCACCAGGGCGATCTCGTATGCCAGCCAGCCCTCTGTCTCGTGAAACGGTGGAATGAATGGGAACCAGTAGGACAGGTTCATCTGCCGCCCTGTTTGGCCGAAGACCCCTTCCCGGTTTGGCATGTAGAGCTCAAAATCGTGGCGGATCGCGATGCTGTTTCCGGGGGGCAGGGGCGCATCCAGGGGGATGATCATCCGGTGGCTTTCCCAACGGTAATTTGTGATGGCGGTGCCGTCGCCAAAGGCGACAGACCTGACAAAAATCGCATTCCCAAAGATGGTGGGATAGACGATGAACACCAGTTCATTTAATGGTTGGGTGGTTTTGTTGGTGTAGGTGGTTTTGCTGGATGCTGCAATAAACCGGTTATAATAATTGACTGTTACATCAATTTCATACGCCGTTTGCTGCCCGTTCATCGGCAGGGGAGTGGCCGTGGGTGTGGGCGTAGGTGTGGCCGTTGACTTCGGTGTGGGCGAGGCTGTTTGGCTGGGGGAAGGGGTGATGGTGGCCGTGGGCGCGGCTGTGTCAGAACAGCCTGCAAGAAGGCTGCTCAGGCAGACCAGCAGGATGAGGAGTGCGGTACTGATGCGATGCCGCTGCATTTTGCGTAAAACTGGTTTCATTTCCATAATGACTGCCTTGGATTTTACCAGATATGCCTGATGGGTGGATTAAGTGTGATTTAAAAGAATCGGATTGGGAGCCGAATGGGATCAAAACCTGCAGGAATGCGTGCTTTTTTAATGGTTTGGGCGGGCCAGGTGGTTTCCATGATTGGAACCTCCATGACAAATTTCGCCATGGGTATCTGGGCCTGGGAGCAGACCGGCCGGGCTACTCCCCTGGCCATGGTGGGCTTTTTCTCCTTTGCACCCCTGATCATCTTCACGCCGGTGGCGGGAGTCCTTGTGGATCGGTGGAACCGCAGGCTGGTCATGGCCCTCAGCGATATTGGTGCGGGTTTGGTGACGCTGACTATCCTTGCGCTGCTGCTCTTGGGCCGGCTGGAGATTTGGCACTTGTATATCACCGGGGTCATCTCGGGGTTGTTTGGGGCCTTTCAATTTCCTGCCTATTCCGCTGCGATTTCCTTGATGATCCCCAAGAAACAATACGCCCGGGCCAGCGGGATGATCTCCATGGCAAATTCGGGTTCGGGCATTCTGGCGCCCATCCTGGCGGGGTACCTGCTTTCCCTGATGGATATTTCTGGCATCCTGATTATTGACCTGGTCACCCTGAGCATTGCCATCGCCTTTATCTTCCTGGTGCGGATCCCGGAACCTGAGAAAAAGCCCCGGGATCAAGCACCGGGCGCTTTTATTCGGGAGCTGGTGTACGGCTTTCGCTACCTCATTGACCGCAAGAACCTTCTCTATCTGCAGTTGGTTTTCTTTATGGGGAACCTCTTTTTCACTATCGGATTTACTTTGTATAATCCGATGATCCTCGCAGCAACTGCAGGCAATTCCACGATATTGGGGTCCGTGCGCTCTGCCGGCGCGGTGGGCGGTCTGATTGGCGGTCTGATCCTCACTGCCTGGGGGGGACCCCGGAAGAAGATCCACGGGGTTCTGGTCGGGTGGGGGCTCAGTGGTTTGTTTGGTCTGGTGCTCTTCGGGATTGGGGGGTCCCTGATGGTGTGGATGGCAGGGAGTTTTCTGACCATGATCATCGTGCCGGTTCTGAATGGCTCCAACCAGGCCATCTGGCAGGCCAAGGTGGATCCCGGCGTTCAGGGCCGGGTCTTCTCGGTGCGCAGGGTGGTGGCACAGATCACGGCTCCCCTGGCCATGGCGGCAGCCGGGCCGCTGGCGGATCAGGTCTTTGAGCCTGCCATGCGTTCCGATGGGCACTGGATGGCCCATCTGCTGGGACCTGTCTTCGGGACGCAGCCCGGTTCCGGCATGTCCGTTTTGATATTCCTGAATGGTATACTGGTGATAGGCGTGGTTATCGTCGCCTACCGCATCCGGCAGATCCGCGATGTGGAATCGTTGACCCCCGATCACGAGGCGGGAGCAGCATCCTGAACCATGGAAAAAACCCAGGACAACAAGCCCATCCAACCCCGAAAACAGCGAAACACCCAGGCCTTCTTCATCATCTGGGCTGGTCAATTCTTTTCCATGACCGGTTCCTTCATGAGCAGCTTTGCCCTTGGGATCTGGGCCTGGGAACAAACCGGGTCGGCCCAGGCCCTGGCCCTGGTGGGAGTCTTCACCTACGCTCCTCTCTTGATCATGACTCCTCTGGTGGGGGTCCTGGTGGATCGGTGGAACCGGAAGCTGGTGATGATGCTCAGCGATCTGGGAGCGGCCTTGGCCTCGCTGTTGATTTTTCTGCTCTTCCGGGCTGATGCCCTTGAGATCTGGCACATCTATGCCGCCACCGCCTTTGCCAGCGCTTTCCAGGCCTTTCAGTGGCCGGCCTATTCCGCTTCCGTGACCCTGATGGTGCCCAAGGAACACTACAGCCGCGCCAGCGGGTTCATCAGCATGGTGGAGAGCTCTTCCAATATCCTTGGGCCGATTCTGGCAGGGGCTTTGATTGGCGGACTCGGCATCGGCGGCATTCTCCTGGCGGATCTCCTCACCTTTTTGCTGGCGATCGGATCCCTGCTCCTGGTGACGATCCCGCAGCCGGAACGCGCTCCGGAGGATCTGACCCCCAATCGGTTTTGGCAGGATTTGACCTTAGGGTTCCGCTATATTTTTATGCGGGATGGATTGCTTGGATTACAGCTCGTGTTTTTTGGAGCCAATTTTATGACCGTGATCGGCTGGGCTGTGGTTTCTCCGATGGTTCTGGCAAGAACGGGGGGCGATGCCGCTCTTCTGGGGCTGGTTCAGTCTCTGGCGGCTGTGGGGGGCCTGGTGGGGAGCTTGGTGTTGGCCGCCTGGGGCGGACCACGCCGCTTGATTTATGGCGTCCTGTTGGGATGGCTCCTCAATGGGCTTTTGGGACGATTTCTGATGGGAATCACAGAGTCTCATATCCTCTGGATGGTGTCTGCTTTTCTTTTGGCCTTTTTCATGCCCATGGTCAACGGCTGCAACCAGGCCATCTGGCAGAGAAAGGTCGCCCCGGAACTCCAGGGGCGGGTGTTTTCCGTGCGGCGGTTCATTGCCCAGTTGACCATCCCGATTTCCATGGCCCTATCCGGATGGCTGGCGGATGCGGTCTTTGAGCCGGCCTTTCAACATCCTGAAGCGTGGGGTTCCCGTCTGTTTGGCTTCCTGGTGGGGACAGGCAAAGGGGCCGGGCTGTCCCTGCTCATTGTCCTGAGCGGTGCTTTGGTAGCTCTGGTTGCTGTATTGGGTTGGCTTTTCCCAAAAATTCGCCAGGTGGAATCCCACCTGCCGGATTACGATCATGAGAGCCAGGACCCTTCCTGCCGGTAAGGACGGCATGGGTCCTGATTTGTTTTCGCGTGTGATTTGTTGATTTTTTCCCTGCCAGGGAGATGGGGGTCAGTCTGCTTCTTCATCGAGGATAATCTCTGATTTAATTTCGGCCGTTTCCCGGAGCATGGCCTGGGCGCCGCAGTATTTTTCTTCAGACAGCTGCACAGCCCGTTCCACAGACTTTCGATCCAGGTTGTTGCCGGTCACGCGGTATGTGAGGAGGATGTGGGTGAAGACTTTGGGATGTTCCTCGGCCCGGGTGATCTGGGCAGAGACGCTGAAATCGGTCACATCCTGACGTTTCTTTTTCAGGATGGAGATGACATCCATCCCCGTGCAGCCCACCAGGCCGATGGCCATCAGTTCCAGGGGGCGGAAGCCGCTGTTGTGCCCGCCAACGGCCTTGATGCTGTCCAGAGGCAGAGCGAAATTGCTGTCGCCGATGCCGGTGAAGGACATGTCGCCATTCCAAATAACTTTTGCTTCCATGGTGTTCCTTTCTGACCTCTCACGGAGGTTCTCTTGGGGCTTATCAGGTGCATGCCCCGGCCTCTGTCAGGCCGCAGTGTGGGCAGACGAGGTGCAGCATGCCATTATATGCTATGATCCCTTGTTTGCAGCGAGGGCACCGCATTCCCTCTCGCAGACGTTCCCCCGGCTTGAGGAAGCAGACCCGGTCCCCTTTGGATGCTTGGGCCTTCTCAGAGCGGGTGACCGGACGGTCAGGTTTCCGCTTCATCGTCAAGGTAGGCCTCCAGATCCAGGCAGGCAAACAGTCTTCTTCGGGCGTCCGGGGGCAGGGTTGTGTCTTCCCGATCCATCTGGTAGAGATGGATGGTTTTTTTGAGGGTATTGAAGACGATTTGGCAGTTCGTGCAGGAGTCCATGTGCGCTTCAATCGCTGCGCACAGGTCAGGATCCAGGTCGCCATCCACATATTGATTGAGCTGGTTCACAATGTCCTGACATGTCCTGTGGTGTTGGCTGTGCTGGTGACTGTTCATGCCGTCTCCTTTGGCATTTTTTCGCTAAAGTAGCCGCTCAGGGCTTCTCGCAGTCCCATTCTGGCCCGCATCAGGCGCACTTTGACGGCGGATTCGCTGATATCCAGGGCTTCGGCGGTTTCCCGGGTGGAGAGGCCCTGCACGTCTCGGAGAAGGAAAGCCGCCCGATTGGCCGCTGAGAGGGTCATCACCGCTTTCTGGAGGTGGGCGCGGGTTTCTGTGCTCATCAATTCTTTTTCCGGCAGGCAGCACCAGTCCACGATCTGTTTGGGGAGGATGTCGCCTTTGTCGGTCTGAACGCCGGCATCAATGTGGGTGATACCGTCTTTCCGCTTACGGATCAGCATCAGGGCTTCATTAACAGCAATGCGGTACAACCATGTGGAAATCTTGGACCGTCCTTCAAAGGATTCGATATGCTTATAGGCCTTGATGAAGGTTTCCTGCAGGACATCCTCGGCGTCCTGTGGATTGCCCGTCATCTTCAACCCGAGGTGGTAGATGTGTTGGGAGTTTTGATCCACCAGACGGGCGAAGGCGGCCTTATCCTTTCGCTGCAGGGCTTTCAGGTCTAGCGGTTCTTCTTGTATGTGGTCACTCATTGGATGCGCGTGGTTGGGGATTGGTTACATTGATTAAGTGTCGGGGGAGGCTCATGCAAGGGGCCAGGTTGGCAGGACGTCAAAATCGAGGGGGGTGAAATCCTCCTGGGCGAAATGATAGTAACCTGCGCCTGCGATCATGGCGGCATTGTCTGTGCACAGGGAAAGAGGCGGGATATGCACGGGGCGTTTGCTTTCAGCCAGGATCTTCTCGCGCAGACGCTTGTTGGCCGAGACGCCGCCAGCCACTAAGATATCCCGCACCTTGTTTTCCTCCGCGGCCAGGAGGGTTTTTTCGACCAGAACGTCCACCACAGCCGCCTGGAAACTGGCAGCCAGGTCTTCCACTGGAAGGTCACGGTGCTGCTCCTGCAGGGCCTCCACTTGGCGCAGGACAGCGGTTTTTACGCCGCTGAAGGAGAAATCCCAGGTCCCTTCCATGCGCGCCCGGGGAAAGGCAAAGGCTCTGGGGTTGCCGGTGTGGCTGGCTTTTTGAATGGAGGGCCCGCCGGGATAGGAAAGATCCAGCAGCCGGGCCACCTTGTCGAAGGCCTCCCCGGCTGCGTCATCCAGAGTCCCGCCCAGGCGCTTGTACTGGAGGTGATCATCGGCCAGGATCAGTTCACTGTGACCGCCGGAGACCAGCAGGGCCAGGAGGGGAAAGCGGGGGGTTGGCTGCGGGCTGGCGTTGGCGGAATAGAGCCAGGCGGAATAAATATGGCCTTCCATGTGGTTGACGCCAATCAGGGGTTTGCCTGTGGCCAGGGCCAGACCCTTGGCCATATTGACGCCCACCACCAGGGATCCCGCCAGACCTGGCCCGCGCGTGACGGCGATGGCATCAATATCATTGATATTGAGATGCGCCTGGTGCAGGGCCTGGTCCACGATGGCGTAAATGGATTTGACATGTTCCCGTGAGGCAACCTCCGGGAAGACGCCCCCAAACTGGGCGTGCAGGTCCATCTGACTGGCCACCACATTGGCATGAATTACACGACCGTCGCTGACGACGGCTGCGGCGGTTTCGTCACAGGAGGTTTCAATCCCTAAGATTCTTGCTGTTGGAAGTGACATCATTGAAACGGTGCGCCTTTCATTGGTTCATCGGTAATACGAGTTCCTGGGGATAGTCAACAAATTTCTCGAAGTTTCCATCGTGGGTCACGTAGTATGTATCCTCTAAACGGACCCCCTGTCCGTCCTCGGGATAATAGAGGCCCGGTTCAATAGTGAAGACGGACCCCGGAGTGAAGCTGTTGGTAGGGTCGTCTTTGCGGCTGAACCAGGGTTTTTCGTGGATGTTCAGACCCACACCATGACCCAGGGAGTGCACGTATCCAGATTCTGTGGCCGGATCCTGTCGGATGGTGGGGTGGCCCTGGGCTTCAAAGAGTTCGCAGGTGCGGTCCTGATAATGGGCGGCATTCAGGCCGGTTTTCAACTCAGAAACGACCTGATGGTAGACGGATTTGACCTGCTCATACAGGGTTTCTGCAGAGTCCGGGGCAAAACCCAGACACCAGGTCCGGGTGAAATCAAAGAAATATCCGCCCCCCTTGCCGCAAGGGAAGATGTCAAATACGATCGTTTGGCCCAACTTGAGCTGGTCGGTGGGGGTGCCGCTGCTGTGGGGCACCCCGGCATCCCGGCCGATGGCGAAGATGGTGTCTTCGGGGTTTTCCGCGCCCAGTTCGGCCAACCAGAGATTGATCCGGGCTTTGACATCCCCGATCAACAAGGGGGTGCCGTCGGTCTTCATCAAGGTGTCGTTGGTGACCGAGCGGGTGGTGAGGAAGTTCGCCACCCGGTTGACCACGGTCAGGGTGATCTTTCCCATCTCGCGGATGCGCTCGATTTCGTCTTCATCCTTGGTGGCCATGGCCTGAAGGAGAACGGCGTCGTTGATGTCGCCTTCAAAATGCAGTCCGGGCAGCATTTCCTGCAATGCCGAGAGGATGGAATGGGTTTTCCCGGCATCCGTCCTTCCATACACGAAAACCTTCCCGGAGGTCAGGCCAATTTCTTCAAGGATGTATTTATAGAGGAGCGCGTTCGCAACAAGACGATCTCCACCCGCTTCTTCCAAACGGTCCTTGCGGGGATATTTGCTGTAATTAAGGGTCAACAACCCGGTTTTGGCAGCTTCGTCCCGCTCCATGGGGGCATGGCAGAGCACAGGCGCTTTCCCGTGGGCTTTGAAGACATCGGCCTGGGTCATGTGACCGCCCCCGGTCAGATAGACCATAAAGGGGTTGTGTTGAGCTGGCCCTGTGACCCACAGGGCATCCGCCTGGTTCTCCTGAAGCAGCGCGTCAATATCGCTTTTCATGGTACTGTCCTTGTTGTATTCTGGTTTTAGTAAGTGTACTTCAATCCCCAGGGTTATTCAAAACCTGGTGCAGGTTTCTGAGCAGGGCCGCTTCCTGTTCGGGGAAGACGGTCCGGGGATCCAGCAGGATCGTATCATTTTCAATCCGGGCGATGATGGGGGGGTGCGTCCTTCGCAGGGCCTGCAGGAATTTATCTGGGTTTGGGGCGGAAAGGGCCAGATGGGTGGTGGGCATTTCTTCGGTGGGCAGACTGCCGCCCCCGACGGTGGAAAAGCCTGGCTGCACCGTTCCCTGTCCAAGGTACTGGCGCCAGTTTTCGGCGGAGGTTGTGATCTCGTCCAGGGGTTTGGCGATCATTCGCCAGACCGGCACTTTCTCGGTGGCTTCATCCCTGAGGTAATGTTCCAGGGTGGCGGCCAGTCCGGAGAGAGTCAGTTTATCTGCCCTGAGGGCCCGGGCCAGGGGATGTGTGCGGATGGGCTGCAGAAGGGCTTCTTTTCCGACCAGAATCCCTGCCTGAGGGCCGCCCAGAAGCTTGTCCCCGGAGAAGCAGATCAGGTCGCACCCGGCTGTCACGGATTCAGGGACGGTGGGCTCGTGGGCCAGGCCATAGGCGGCGGTGTCCAGCATGGCCCCGGAGCCAATATCGTGGATCACGGGCACCCCATGCTGGTGGGCTGTTTGGACGATTTCGGCCAGGTCTGGTTCACTGTGGAAACCCACCAGCTTGAAATTCGAGTGGTGGGCCACCAGAACGAGGGCGACTTTTTCTTCGGTCAGGGCCTGTTCATAGTCGTAGCGGTGCACCCGGTTGGTCGTGCCGATCTCCATCAGCCTGGCGCCGGACTGGCGCATCACGTCCGGCACCCGGAAGCCGCCGCCGATCTCCACCAGTTGGGTGCGGGAAACCAGCACCGGTTTGCCCTGGGCCAGGGCTGACAGGGCCAGGAGGACCGCGCCAGCGTTGTTATTCACCACAAGGCCGCTCTCTGTGCCGGTCAGCCGGGAGAGAAGCTGGCTGGCATGGACGGAGCGCTTGCCGCGTTTGCCCCTTTCAAGGTTGAACTCCAGGTTGGCATAGGCTTCTGAGATTCGCGACATGGCCTGGCGAGTTTCCAGGCTCAGGGGCGCCCGACCCAGGTTGGTATGGAGGATGACCCCCGTGGCGTTGATCACCGGGAACAGGGAAGGCGCCAGCCAGTCTTCCAGGGTCTCTTGAATCCGCTGCAGGATCCTTTTCATGGTGGGGAGAGGCCTGTCCATCTCCAGGGCTTCGCTGCGGATGGCATCCAGGGCGGTCCGGATTGCGGATAGGCACAGGGGACGGCCATAGACGGCAAGGGCCTTCTGGAAGGAGGGGGCCTTCAGAATCTGGTCAACGGAGGGCAACTGGCTTAAATCGGGCATAGGGTTTCGCAATTGGGTCAGGATTTGGGTTTCCATCGGCTGCGTTCAAACAGTCGCAGAAGAAATTCAATCAAAATGAAGACTCCGGCCAGAATCAGGGCAAGCCCGGTTGTCAGAACCCGTCCGAGCTGGAGCCAGGCGAGGGTGCTTCCAAAGACGCCTACCCAAAGGGCCTGGCGCAGGATGACCATCCCTTCAACCGGCGGGTCGCTGGGGAAGCGTTTGTTGAGGAAGTATGTCAGGGGTATGGCCGGCCCGGTGAGGGCCAGGACCCCCAGGAAAAAGAACAGCCAGCGCGGGCCCAGATTTGGCAGAGCGGCATTCACCAGGGTGAACAGGCCGCCCCATCCCAGGGCCGTCAGGATGACCGTCAGGGGCAGATAGACTCGCAGGAATTGGTGTTTGTCCATTGTCATCATAATACCTCAGTTCATATTTTAACCGATTATGGAAATCCCTGGGCCGGTTGTCGGCAGGGTGATCGCATATGGACGTTTCAAAGGGTATAAAACTATACAAGAGGATTAATAAGAAGAAAATCTCCCGAAGGTGTGGCGAACTGCTTTGGTTATCGCTCTGTATAAAAGTACTGTTTGTCCAATTACTGATCCCATCCTCGTTCCTTCCCCTGATCAGGGCGCGCATGCATGCGTCAGATGCCTGCAAGCGAAGCGAGTACGGGCCTCCTGGCCCGTTACACTCTTGATGGCGCTCATCTTGAGGCAGGTTGGGGTGTTTCTTGAAAAGGAAAAGAAGGCATTGGATAACCCACAACCACAATCGCATTTTGCGATTGCAAACTAATCAAATGTAATTGCCTTGCGTTTTTCGGCCGGTCCGTCATGGAATATGGCAACCGTTGGTGGAATTGTGGGGCAACAGGGTCTTCCTGGGGCGGAACTTTTGCCCGGGGGGCAGCTCAGCGCTCGGAATTACGGTAAAATCAGGCGGTAACCAAGATGATGAGGAGCAGTGCATGGCAGGGACATTTCTTGCGGTGGATCTGGGGATGACCAATATTGACCTGGTGATGGCGGATGAGACGGGGACCAGGAACTGGATGTTTTCCAACCAGGGCCAGGATGTCATCCGGCAGCTTGAGGGCATTCTGGGGGAGCTGGAGCTTTCCCCGCATAGTGAGGTTCAGGTGGGCGTGACGGGAGGACAGTACCGCAGCCTCCCAAACCATGTCACGGGATACCGTGTGCAGAAGGTGGATGAGATGTGCGCCGTGGGTTGGGGGGGATTGTCCTTGGCCGGTGTGGACAGGGGTTTGGTGGTCAGCGCCGGGACCGGGACGGCCATGGTGCATGCCACCCGGGCGGGTTGTCAGCATGTGACTGGTTCTGCGGTGGGTGGGGGCACCCTGCTGGGTCTCTGCAGGCTGATCCTGGGAACAGCTGATGTGGCGGAGATTGACCGCTTGGCTATGGCTGGGGATGCCGCCGAGGTGGATGTCATGCTCAGGGAGGCTGTGGGCGGGGAGATCGGCAAACTGCCGGCGGAGGCCAACGCAGTCAATTTGGGCAAACTGGCCCGCGGCATGGATCCGACGCGGGAAGACCTGGCAGCCGGATTGGTACGCCTGGTGGCGCAGGTTATCAGCGTGATTGCCATCAATGCCGCCCGGGCTGAGGGATTGCAGAAGACGATCCTGATTGGTCATTTGATGGACCTGGAGTCCATCCGCAGGGAGGTTGCCCTGGTGGGGCGGTTCTATGAATGGATCTTCACCATTCCGGAGAAACCGGGTTCCGGCACGGCCATGGGGGTGCTGGCCGCCCTGAAGGGAGGGGATGGATGGCAGCAGGGTTTCGCCGATCGTAGGCTGTGATGTCCCTGTCCTGGATTGGGCAGCAGCGTAAAAATTGACAGCGCAGTTCAAATGTGATAAACTTTGTCATATTGAATACTCATCCAGAGAGGTGGAGGGACCGGCCCGTTGATACCTCGGCAACCACGATTAAAATGTCGCAGGTGCCAAATCCGGCAGACCCCGCAGTCGGGATGGATCTGGAAGATGAGGTGAAGGATCGGACAGGTTCTGACGCCTCTCATTGACTGAGAGGCGATTGTTTTTTGAGGGGCTGCTGGGCAGCCCTGCATTGGAAGGATTAGGATGTCAGTGACAGAGAGAGCGTTTTCCAACCGGCGGTATCTGGATGCCCTGGAGGCCCGGGTTTTATTGTTTGACGGGGCGATGGGCACCAACCTGCAGGCCCAGAATCTGACAGCCGAGGATTTTGGCGGAGAAAGAACCGTCGGCTGCAATGATTATCTGGTGATCTCCGCGCCCCATGCGGTTGAAACTGTGCACCGGTCTTTTCTGGAGGCTGGGGCGGATGTGATCGAAACCAACACCTTCCGGGCCAACCGGCTCACCCTGGGAGAGTTTGGCTTGGGAGATCGGGTGCTGGAAATTAACCGGGCTGCAGCGGAACTGGCCCGACGGCTGGCGGATGGATTCAGCACCACGGAGAAACCACGTTTTGTGGCCGGTTCCATAGGGCCCAGCGGGAAGTTGATCTCTGTGGAGGATCCGGAGATGTCCGATATCACCTTTGATGCGCTTGCGGACATCTTTCGGGAACAGGCAGTGGGCCTGATTCACGGAGGGGTGGATCTGCTGTTGATTGAGACCTCCCAGGATATTCTGGAGGTGAAGGCCGTCATCCGCGGGATTCAGGCGGGCTTTGAAGAGACGGGGGCGACGCTTCCCATTCAGGCCCAGGTGACCCTTGACACCACCGGGCGCATGCTGTTGGGCACGGATATTGCCGCGGCCCGGGCCATTCTGGAAGGGATGCCCATTGATGTGATCGGCCTGAACTGTTCCACCGGACCGGACTACATGCGCGAGCCGATACGCTATCTGACGGAAAACTCCCATTTGCCGGTTTCCTGCATCCCCAACGCCGGGCTGCCCCTCAATGTGGATGGGGAAGCGGTCTACCCCATGACGCCGGAACCCTTTGCGGAATTACTCCTGGAATTTGTCAATTCCTACGGCGTGCGGGTTGTGGGTGGATGCTGCGGAACCGAGGCTGAACACATCCGCCGGATTGATGCCGAATTGAACCGGGACCGTCCCTGGCCGGAGACGCCGGAAAGGACCCCGGAACTTGCCTCCCCGGTGCAGGCAGCGAGGATGCAGCAGGTGCCCCCGCCCTTCCTGATTGGCGAGCGGCTGAACACCCAGGGCTCCCGGCGTTTCAAACGGTTGATCATGGCGGAGGATTTTGATTCGATCATTGAAATGGCGCGCCAGCAGGTGGACAGTGGGGCCCATGGCCTGGATGTGTGCGTGGCCCTGACAGAACGGAATGACGAAGGGGAACTGATGCGCCAGCTTGTGAAGAAGCTCTCCGGGGCTGCGCCGGTGCCTCTGGTGATTGATTCCACCGAGTCGGATGTCATTGAAGCGGCCCTCAAGGCCAATCCCGGTCGGAGTTTGATCAACTCCACCCATCTGGAATCCGGGCCGGAAAAGGCCGGGGAGATCTTCACCCTGGCAAAACATCACAATGCCGCAGTGATCCTTCTGACCATTGACGAGGACGGCATGGCCAAGACGGCCGCACGCAAGGTGGCGGTGGCGAAACGGCTCTACGACCTGGCGGTAAATGACTATGGGCTCAAACCCGGAGATCTTGTATATGACGCCCTCACCTTCACCTTGGCCACTGGAGATCCGGATTTGCGGGCTTCGGCAGTGGAAACCCTGGAAGGGATCCGGCTGATCAAGGAGGAGCTGCCGGGGGTGCTGACATCTTTGGGCGTCAGCAATGTCTCCTTTGGGCTTTCCAGACCCGCCAGAGCTGTGTTGAACAGCGTGATGCTGTATCATGCCGTGGAGGCGGGGTTGGATATGGCCATTGTCAACGCCGCCCATATCAAACCCTATGCCGAAATTCCGGAGGAGGAACGCCGTCTGGCGGAGGATCTGATCTTCAACCGGGATGAAGAAGCCCTGACTCGTCTGATTGCCTATTTCGAGAATGTCTCTGAAACCGAGGGGGAGGGCCAACGGGGCCAGGTTGACCTTGATGCGATGGATCCTGAAGCGCGCCTTCACTGGCGCATCCTGCACCGTCACAAATCCGGCGTTGAGGACGACATTGATACGATCCTGGCTCGGGATCCCGGCCTGGACCGATCTGGGACGGCTGTGGAAATCCTGAATACGGTACTCCTCCCGGCCATGAAGGATGTGGGCGACAAGTTCGGCGCGGGGGAGCTGATCCTGCCCTTTGTGCTTCAGAGCGCCGAGGTGATGAAGATCGCTGTCGGCTACCTGGAAAACTTTCTGGAGAAAAAAGCGGGAACCGCAAAGGGAAAGGTGGTTCTGGCAACGGTCTACGGCGATGTCCATGATATCGGCAAAAACCTGGTGAAAACGATCCTTTCGAACAATGGCTACACCGTGGTGGACCTGGGAAAACAGGTCCCGGCTGAGACGATCATCACCAGGGCTGTGGAAGAAGAGGCGGATGCCATCGGACTGAGCGCTCTTCTGGTCTCCACGAGCAAACAGATGCCGTTGATTGTCAACGCCCTTGACCGGCGAGGGATGGATTTCCCTGTCCTGATTGGTGGCGCCGCAATCAACCCCCGGTTTGGAAAGCGCATTCTGCTGACGGAATCAGGGCGATATTACGAGCCCGGTGTTTTTTATTGTAAGGATGCCTTTGAAGGCCTGGCAACGATGGATTCCCTGATGAACCCGGATAAACGCCCTGCTCTGGTGCAGGAACTCCGGGAAGCGGCGGATTTTGAGCTGGGCCGTGATCTGGCCCCCCGGCGTCGTCGCAGATCCCGCAGCCAACGGGACATGGGAGCGGCTATTCTGGATGAACTGCCCGTTGCACCGCATTGGGGGCCGAAGGTGGTCGAAAAGATGCCCTTGGCCATGGTGGCGGAGCACCTTTCCATCAATGAACTCTTTCGTTTGTCGTGGGGGGCCAAGAACACCCATGGGGATGATTGGGTTCGGCTGAAGGCGGATTTCACGGCCCGGCTGGCGCGCATGCGCAAGGAGGCCGAAGCAGAAGGCTGGTTGAAACCCCAGGGCGTTTATGGCTATTGGCCCTGTCAATCGGAGGGTGATATGCTCCTGATCTATGATCCTGAGTCCATCAAAGCAGACCGGCCCAGAATCCTTCAGCGTTTCACATTCCCACGACAGCAGGGCGGGCGGGGTCTGTGCCTGGCAGATTATTTTGCCCCGGTGGAGAGCGGGAAAATGGATGTGGTCGCTTTTCAGGTGGTCACCGTCGGCCAGGCGGCTACGAAAAAATTTGAGGCCCTGCAGGAAGCCGGAGCGTATGCTGAAGCGTATTATCTGCATGGTTTGGCGGTGCAGATGGCGGAAGCCAGCGCGGATTACCTGCACGCCCATATCCGCCGGGAGCTGGGCCTGGCCCCGGACAGGGGCAAGCGCTATTCGTGGGGCTACCCCGCCATCCCGGACCTGGCCGATCATCGCAAGGTATTTGATTTGCTGCCCGTAGAATCGGCTCTGGGTATGGAATTGACCCCGGCCTTCCAGCTTGTGCCGGAACAATCCACCGCAGCGATCATCGTGCATCATCCGGAGGCTCGCTATTTTAATATCGGCACCAGCCGGGTGGAACAGCTTTTGGGGGATCAGGAAAGGACCAATAAGGCATGACCGCAAAAAAGAACGCATTTTTCAACCGACTGATAGGATCCAACCGCCCGATTGTGGCCGATGGGGCCATGGGCACATTGCTTCATGAGCGCGGCGTCCGGATGGACTCCTGTTTTGACGCGCTGAACCTGGAAAATCCGGCCCAGGTGGGAGAAATCCACCGGGATTATATCCAGGCCGGCGCGGAGATGATCAAGACGAACACCTTCGGAGCCCACCGTCTGAAACTGCAGCGTCACGGCCTGGGAAACCGGGTCCGGGAGATCAACGCGGCCGCGGTCAACCTGGCGCAGCGGGTGGTGCTGGCTGCTTTCAAAGATGTGCTGATCGCAGGGGATGTAGGTCCCCTGGGGATGCCTCTGGCGCCCTTTGGCCGCATTCAGCCGGAAGAAGCTTTGGCGATTTATCTGGAACAGATCTCCGCCCTGGCGGAAGCAGGGGTGGATTTAATCCTGATTGAGACCATGGTGGATGTGTATGCCGTTCGTGCGGCTGTGGAAGCAGCCCATCAGGTGGACCCCCAGCTCCCGGTGATTGCTTCCATGACCTTCACCCGGGATGATCGCACCCTCCTGGGGGATTCCCCCGTGGAGGTGGCCCGGAAGATTGCCGAGTTGGATGTGGACATGATCGGGGTCAACTGTTCCGGGGGTCCGGCCCAGCTCCTGCGCATCCTGAAAAAGATGGTGCGGGCCGTTCCGGAAGGGCGTTTTTCCGTGATGCCCAATGCGGGATTCCCGGAAAAGGTTGGCGGCCGGATCATGTATCCGGCCGGACCGGAGTATTTTCACGATTATGCCCTGTCCTTCTGGCGGGAGGGCGCCAGCCTGATCGGCGGCTGTTGCGGGACTACGCCGGAGCACATTGGCGTGGTGGCTCGGGCGGTGGAGACCCCCCCGGAGGAGTTCCTGGTCCGGGATTTGAACGGAATGGAGCCGGTTTCCGTGGAGGAGGCCCCCCCGGCGGAAGCTCAATCACAATTGGCCCAGAAACTGGCTGCCGGAAAATTTGTGGTGGCTGTTGAGATGGATCCGCCCCGGGGGCTTTCGACGCACAAGCTCCTGGCGGGCGCTTCCCTGCTGGCAGATGCCGGCGCGGATGTGATTGATGTGGCGGACAGCCCCATGGCGCGCATGCGGATGAGCCCCTGGGCCGTTTGTCATCTGGTGCAGTCCCAATTTGATGTGGAAACGACGCTGCATTTCCCCACCCGGGGCCGCAACCTGCTGCGGGTTCAGGGAGATCTGTTGGCTGCCCATGCCATGCAAATCCGGAATGTCTTTGTGGTGATGGGCGATCCGACCGCCATTGGAGATTATCCGGATGCGATGGACTCTTATGACCTCGTGCCAACCGGTTTGATCCGTTTGATCAAGGAGGGGTTCAATGCCGGCGTGGATCATTCCGGCGGACATATCGGTCAACCGACCTCCTTCTTCGTCGGCGCGGCCCTGAATCTTTGCCCCAGCAACCCGGAGCGGGAGATCCGGGTGGCGCACAAGAAGATCCATTCAGGGGCGGATTTTTTCCTCACCCAACCCGTCTTTGATGGGGAACGAGCCACGGATTTTCTTAAGTCCTATGCCGATGTCCACGGCCCGATGGATGTGCCGATCCTGGTTGGCATTCTGCCCCTGGTGACCGCCCGGCATGCCCGGTTTTTACACAATGAGGTGCCCGGAATTAGCATCCCGGAGGCGATCCAGGCGCGCATGGAAGCCGCCGGCGCCGATTCAGCCGAGGAGGGGGGCAGGATTGCCGTGAACCTGATTCGGGAACTGAGGGCAGATTTTCAGGGTGTGTACTTCATGCCTGCTTTCAACCGGTTTGACATGGTGGCGGAAATCATTGATCAGATCCCGGTCTGACCCTCCCCAGCCTGCCGGTTTTGATGGTGGAAAGACTCATCTTTGTTCGGGGGTACTTCAAGGTAATCGCATATGGACTCATCAAGCTATTTATCCAATGACTGACCCCATCCTCGTTCCTTCCCCTGAAATCAGGGCGCGTATGCATGCGTCAGATGCCTGCAAGCGCGGCGAGCACGGGCCAGGAAGCCCGTACCACTGCGCTGATGGGGCAGGAGGGGGGCTTTTTTTATCTGTCCAGACATGCTCCCACGCTGTGGGCTTATCTCCGGCGGATGATGTTGTTAAGG